>JAVBNP010000225.1:0-23031 GCA_031551455.1 Bacteroidales bacterium
CCGTAAACGTTACTTTTTCCAAGTTCTTTTGGAATGCCATGATAAGTAACACAATTCCCAAAACTAAATTTTCGATACCTATGACATGCCATACATACGTGAAAATGTTTTTTGTACTATCATTAATCGTCGCAGCATCTAAAATAGGCAATGTCGTTTTCAATCCGTTCAGCGTGTGAGTAGCTGCGAATAACACACACAAGCATCCGACGATTAAATAAAAATAATTCTTTATCATTTCTACTTCTTTTAATAATCATCGGTGGCTATATTGCTTTAATAAGCTCAAAATCGTCCCATCCATCGGCATCGCTGTATGCTTCTTTCGAACCGGCAGGTACCAGCAATGTGCAGGTAACTTTGTTTACTCCGCCAAACACATAGCGATCAATCTCCTGTGGCGTTTCCCGGAGATTGGTGATTTCGGTTAAACCGGAGCAATCCATAAAAGCCCCATGCCCGATGTTGAATACCGAATTACCAATAGTAACAAATACCAAATTGCTACATCCGTAAAAAGCCCCATACCCGATGTCGGTTACTGAATTGGGGATGGTTACGGATATCAAACCGGTACAACCGGAAAAAGCATCGCGACCGATAGAGGTTACTGAACTTCCAATAGTGATAGAGGCTAAATTATCACATCGAAAAAATGCATAATCACTAATGTTGCTAACGTCATTACCGATCATCACATCGGAAATATCATTTCGAAACTCAAACCAAGGGGGGAGAAATTCAGTTGGGAGGATATGATAATCCGGCATAGCGCCTTCTCCGCTGATTGTTAATGTTCCATCGGATAATGTCCACGTGATTTCTCCTATCGTACCGCTTGGTGCGGGTTTGTCTTTGGTACAACTTGCGGCATATAGTATGCCGCAGAGAAGAATAATGTGTAACCTTTTCATATTCCCATTATTAATCTTTCAATTCTTTATGTCTTTATTTTGTTTACAGACAACTTATTTATTGATATGGTATGCGAAAATAGATAATAAATTGCTTATCTCAAATACTCCTTGAAAAACAGACAAAAGCTTATAAATCGATAAAGACAATAAACGGAGAAGACTTTCTATAAGGGTCTTCTCCGTTTGTTCCGATTTGTCGGAAAACTATTCCTATTGGTTTTTTAATTCCAAGATCTTTACCGGACCCAATAAACCCGATTCCAGCAACGGAGAATCTTTGGTAAAGTGTTTAAAAGTGGTGAAAGTATACCGTTTCGAAGTTCGAGGTTTTCCTTCTTTTAACCATTCCGGCCATTGATTCCCGTGAATGCCGTCGTCGGGTAATTGTTCGTCGCCGATCAATCGATTCGGCCACAAATTGATCACTTCAATTTCCAATTTATTGTCTTTCGACGTCACCGCATCCGAAATATCCACTTGCCACGGTGCCGTCCATACCACTCCGAGATCTTTGCCGTTGAGTTTAACGCGCGCCATGTTTTTCACGTTACCCAAATCCAACCGAAGTTGATTGCTTTTCGACTCGGGCATATCGAATGTTTGCCGATAAACGGCCGTTCCCGAATAATATTTGATACCGGGATCGGTATTCGCCGTCCAATCGGTCAGTTTTTCGAACGTTACCGATTCGGGACCGCCCCATGCGGGATCAAAGGATACCGTCCAAGGTGCATCTAAGTTGACCAAAAGAGTTTTTTCCGGAAAATTCGTTTTATCGGAAACAGGTAAATCGCTTTTGGTACGAAAAACAATAAAATAGCCTTGATAAATGTCGAATTGCAAAGGAACGACGGTATGATTTCCCGCGACGGCATATTCGGGTAATGCTTTCATTTCACCGGTTATCGGATTCCACAATTCGGGACGTTTTCCCGTGATGCGAAATTTACAATCGACGGTTACGGGCTGTCCCATACGGTTGGATACGAAATAGATATCGTAACCGTTGCCCGTACGATGCGTGTAGCGAATTTGTCCCGGCGATTCGAAATCCGTTGCAACGTTCATTTTCGCCAAAATCATTGCCGTGTAATCATATTGCGGATACAGATTATCGGCTTTGGTTTGTAATTCTTTGCTCCAAATGATTTTTCCTTTTCCGACCGATCGTTCGGTTACGGCTTCCGGAGCATCATTGCCGCCCCACATTTCTTGCACGAGCGTTTTAATTTCTTGATCGCAAGCCGGGTAATCGGACAAACTCGGTGATTTGCTCGGCGGAAGGCCGACTACTGTTGCCCCTTCGGTTACCAAATTCCGTATTTTTTTAAGCAATGCGGGTGTCATGGTTTCAAAATAAGGCAGCACCAATAAACGGTACGATGCTCCGCTCGGAAATACCACACAACCGTTCTTCACGGTCGCTGCATAGAACATCCCCGGAGGACATCCGTCGAAACTGTATCCTTTCCGATCGGGAAGCTGAGTTTCTTTGCGAAAATTGAAATCATGGGGCAGTATTTCCCCTTCAAACGCCGAAGCGGGTGCGCGAAATACGTGCGGAGCGCCCTCGGGTGTCAGATAAAGAATATCGGCTACCGTACGACCTTGCTGCAACATAAATTGACTGCGGGAAACATAACGATGATAAGCATCGGCCATGGGCCACCAAGTTTGGTTTCGATCCCAATGTACTCCGTAAGGTCCCATGGTCATACCGGGACGCAGGTTATCGTCCAGATATTGATGTTGAAATGTATGATATACCAAACGATTAATACCCGAAGCAAACGCCCAATCGGTTTGGTTTTTCATCGATCCGGGATGTTGCCGCCAGCCGTCCAAATAAGCCGTAAACGCTTCGGCCGGAACAACCGGTTGTCCCATCAAATGCGCCGCCGAAGTCCCTTCCGAGGCGCTGAACGAAGTATTATAACCGTAGTTGGTACTCCAAAATTCACACATCGGAACATCCGCAACGGATGCCAACTCGAGATCGGCCGTCGGATTCATATCATAGGGTTCGATCGAAAGTCCCAAACCGTAACGTTTTCCGTATTTTTTGATGTGTCCCGCATGATTTTCCAAAATCAATTCCTGTGAAGTTTGACGCAGGTCCCATAAGAAACGTTCGCTTACTTCGAGGCTTTGTACTGCGAAGCCCGCATATACGGGATAGAACGGCAAGGGATCGTATCCCCTGCGGCGTGTAAATTCTTCGCGAAAACGAGCGGTCCAGTTCTGAGCGCCCATTTCCCAACTGTCCATGTGCAACATTTTTAAACCACCCTCCGGTTTTGCTTTTTTGAAACCGGTATATCGGAACAGTTTTCCGACAAACCGATCCAAATGGGCGTTTAAAGCGGTCGTGTCGAATTTATCGGATTCCAAACCCACTCCGGGCAGAGGGGCCGGACGAGTTACCGCTCCGTTGTTACGACTGCCGAAACGCACCACGGTCCATTTACCCGCGGGAACATCCCATGTCAGTGTTCCGTCGGCTTGAATCATTGCGGTCAGATCGATAATTTTGGTTTTATCGACGGGTTCTCCGTCGGAGATATTGCCGGTTGAAACGGATAAATATTGTTTAACCCCTTCCGTGGAGCTGTACGGTGCACGATAATACAATGCTTTTTCTTCAATTTCGGTTATCGGAACGTATGGCTTTCTCATGGCATATCCCGTGTCTATTTTTGCAGCTCCGGACGGAAAAGCGAGTACTGCAACATCTTCGTAAAAATCTTCCCATTGCTTTTTTACTTCGGGCGTAAAACCCCATACACCGAAATATGGTGACTTGGGAGCGGGTTTGGGTAAACGAATGGTCTGTTTCCCGGAACCGGATACTTCCACGGATGAAGACACCAAATGCTGCATCGATTGTTCGGCTTGAACCCACGGTCCTCCGCTGCCCGTCCAACCGGGACCGACGCCCAACGTAATGTTGATACCCAATCGTTCGCATTCGATTACGGCGTGTTTGAACATTTCTTGCCATTGTTCGCTTAAAAAGTCAACCGGCCCGCGCGGAACGCCGACATTTACTTCCAAATATATTACATTGCCGATACCAGCGCGATCCATCGCTTCCAAGTCTTTGGTTATGGCTTCTTTGGATACGTTGCCGTCCATAAAATACCAATATACCCCGGGACGAACGGAATCGGGCGGATTTTGAAAAGCTTGTTCCATATACGAAAGGTCAACACCGGAAGGTCGGCAAGCGTTAAACAATAAGCCGCATACGATAAAAATCACATAAGTCGATAATTTTAGTTTGTTGAAAACGGTCATGATTTTATGATTTTAATGGTTGTTCGGTATGATTCGGGCGTAAAGATAAGAATATTTGATCATTTCCTTTTTATTCGGACTTCGATTCGATTCCGGAATTTCACGGTTTTGATTGGTTGCCGAAAAGTGTTATTTTTTTGTAGGGTATTTTTATGTTGGATGATCATAAATACAAACGGCGCCGATAAATGTTTAACCCATAAAAATCACAATCATGAAAACATTTTATAATTTAATAAATAAGAGCTTGTTACCGATTATTCTTTTATTGGCCGGGACGGATGTTATTGCTCAAGAAGGATATTATATCATAAGCGGTACCGTGAAAGATAAAAACACCCGTAAAACAATTGAATACGCCACCGTTTCGATTACCGACAAAAATATCGGAACGGTAAGCAATGCGGATGGTGATTTTCTCATAAAAATACCGGAATCGATCAATGCTTCTTCGGTTGATTTTTCGTGCATCGGATATGCTACTTTTCGTTTTCCCGTTAAAGGGGAGTCCGTTACGGGTTTGGATATTCGACTCGATCCGATTGCCGCCATGTTGAGTGCGGTTATTATTCAAGCTTGGGATGTCGACCGTTTGCTTCGAGAGGCGATCAATAAGATCGAAAAAAATTACAGCTCTTCGCCTACGATGGTTACGGGATTTTATCGAGAAACCATGAAAAAGAAGCGTAATTACATCAATGTTTCGGAAGCGGTGGTTGATGTGTACAAAACCGCCTATACCGAGAACATAGAACGGGATCGCGTGCAAATAGTGAAAGGGCGTAAGCTGCTGAGTCATAAAAAAACGGATACATTGTCCGTAAATCTGTTGGGAGGACCGACCTTGTCCGTTTTTATGGATATTGTTAAAAATCTTGATGTATTGTTGGATCGAGAAACTTTTCCGTATCTGACTTTCAGTATGGGAAACGCCACGCAAATAGACGGTCGCGATCAATATGTCATTTCCTTTCGACCGCAAGTTAGGACACCGGAACCATTGTTTTCGGGGTCTTTTTTTATCAATAAGGAAAGCATGGCTTTTACGCGCGCCGAATATACGCTCGATATGAGCGATCGAAATAAGGTAACTTCAATGATTCTGAAGAAAAAACCGACCGGATTGCGTTTCAGACCGGAAGAATTATCGTATGTGGTATCGTACCGGGAACAAAACGGGAAAACTTATTTAAGTTATATTCGCAGTGAAATGAAATTCAAATGCGATTGGAAACGGAAGCTTTTCTCCACCAATTACGATATTGTCAGTGAAATGGCGGTAACCGATATTGTCAATCAAAATGTATCGGCTATTTCGAGAAAAGAGGCCTTTTTGCCCAATCAATCGTTGGGCGATCGCGTGGCGAATTTTCACGATGATGATTTTTGGGGAGCCTATAACATTATCGAACCCGACGAATCGTTGGAATCGGGCGTGGCCAAACTCAAAAAACAATATCGGTAAACAAAAACGGATTCGATTCTTAATATTCGAATGTCGAAATTTTAACTATCCGAAACATTGAACGATTTTTTACTATACGCAAAGGTTAGGGCGGGGGATATCCGTTCGTTCGAAACATTGTTTCGGCGCTATTACGAACCTTTGTGTCGTTACGGAAGTAAAATCGTTAACGATTCGGATACGGCCGAAGATTTTGTGCAACAAATCTTTTTCATATTGTGGAAAGATCGGGCGACCTTACGGATCGTGTTATCGGTGAAATCGTATTTATACGGCGCCGTGCGCAATCGGGCATTGCAACACCTTGAGCACATTCGGATACGAGAACAATACAGGCAAACATTATTTGCTCGTTTACCGGAAAACGTTTCGTACGAGACGCCGGTAGATATGCTGGAATATAAAGAATTGGAACAACGACTCGAGTCAATTTTGGAAAGATTACCCAAACGCCGACGCGATATTTATCGCATGAATCGTTTCGAAGGAAAAAAATATGAACAAATTGCCTTAGAGATGTCGCTATCGGTGAAAACCATCGAAGCCGAAATGAGTAAAGTGCTTCAAACATTACGAAAAACCTTGCGATAATCACATGACGATTATGATATGTTTGAAAACCGTTTTTAAAAACAATGAAATTCGTTAAAAACTAAAAAGCTAAAAATGTCAATCAATACGGATAAAGCGTGGGATCAACTTCGGTCGCGGTTAAAAGATGAAGGATTGATTCCTTCCGAAAGCGGGAAAACCGTGAACATCTCGTCCTTTACGTGGGTGAAACGAGCAGCGGCCGTCATTGTGTTATGTGTATGCGCCGGAGCGACGGGGATCTATTTTTTACGGTCGGAAAAAGACCCGGAACGGTTGCTTTCCATATACAACAACGATTCCGGCAATACATTGGTGAGTACTTTGGAGGACGGTTCCATCGTCTATCTGGCCGACGGTTCCGTGCTTACTTATCCCGAGCAATTTGCCGCCGATAAGAGAACGGTTTCGTTTCGCGGCGAAGCGCTTTTTGATGTAAGCAGCGATCAAACAAGGCCGTTTTTTATTGAAACGGAAGCGGCTTCGGTTGAAGTGTTGGGTACGGCTTTTACCATCGAATCGGATAATAAAAAATCGTTCGAATTGTCCGTACGGCACGGATTGGTGAAAGTGATACCGAAAACCGCAGGAACTTCGTTTTTCGTGAAAGCGGGCGAAATGGTACGTCTCAAGGGAAACCGATTGCAAAAATCCGTGATGGTTAACGATTCGAAATTTGCTCGATATACCGAAAAAATGCATTTTAGAGACGAACGGTTGGATAATATCGTCAACGTCATCAATACACTGTCGAACAAACAAATCGTTTTATCGGATGACTCATTGACGGATCGGCACATGACGGTTACGTTTTTCAATAACACGCCAACCGACATGATTAACTTGTTGTGTCTTGCGATTAATCTTAAATACACCGAAAATGAAAATATGATCCGTATCGACAAAAAGTAATTGACAACTTTATGGTTGTTCCTTTTGTTTATTCTTGCTTGATATTCAACGAGAAATACTGCTTGTTATTTTAAAAAACGAAATAACCCATTAATACATTGATCATGAAAAAGATATTATTATCGTGTTTATTGGTCGGGTTGTCGACAATTCTTTTTGGGCAAAACAGAATGTCGGACAGTTTGATATCTTTGTTTCAAAATCAACTAACCGTTTTTCCGCAGGAAAAAATACATCTCCATATCGATAAACCGTATTATGTTTCGGGCGAAAAAATTTGGTTTCGCGCCCATACGGTTAATGCGGCAACACATCTTCTCGCTTCCGGTGCTCAATATGTTTACGTGGAATTGATTGATCCTTTGGATTCGATTGTCACGCGAATCAAAATTCGTTCGCAAAACGATGCGTATTACGGACATATCGGTATTCCCGAAAACGTGGCGGAAGGCGATTACACGATACGCGCCTATACCGATTTCATGAAAAGCATGGATGAGGATTATCTCTGCACCGAATCCGTTCGCATTGGCGATCCGCAAGTTCGCTTGATTCGTACCGATGCAAACTTCGATTTCGATTCCGATAAAAAAATTGTTGCAGAACTGAAGTTTTCGCATACCGCACCGGCGGGAATTTTTATTCCCGAAAACATCAAGGTAAGCATCAACGGAGAAAAACCGATGAAAATCAAATGCGATGACGACGGTGTGGCAAGTGTTGCCTTCAATCTTCCCGTCGCATCGAAAAAACGGATGATGCTTTTGGAGATATTAAACGACAAATATCTTTATCGGCAATTTATACCGATTCCGCTTCCCGATACCGATTTCGAGGTTTCATTTTTTCCCGAAGGCGGACAATTAATTCGGGGAACGCAATGTAAAACGGCATTTAAAGCAATAAAATCAAACGGTCAATCGATCAATATCATTGGAGCGCTTTACGATAACGGAGGGGAAAAAATATGTGATATTAAATCCCATTATTTCGGAATGGGGAGCTTCGTGTTTCTTCCCGAGAATGGTAAAACGTATTACATAGAATGTGAAAACGATAAAGGTCGACCGAAACGGTTTAATCTTCCCGAAGCCGTGGATGTCGGATATACGTTAAACATCAACTTATCCGGTGATCGATTTTCCGCGTCGGTAGTAAAACCTTCGGAGCAATCGCATCGGAATACGCTTTATTTGTTGGCACATTCCCGCGGAAACGTATATTATGCGGAACCTTGGGATTGGTCGAAAGAAATTGTCATATTTCGGAATGATGTTTTTCCTTCGGGAGTGGTGCATTTGATTTTATTCGACGCCGGCTTGAATCCGATCAGCGAGCGATTGGTTTTCGTGAATAACGATGACCAAGCGTTTGCCGATTATCAATCCGATAAAGAATGTTATGATGCTCGGTCGTTGGTTAAAAACGAGGTATTTTTGACGGGGATTGACGATTTGCCCTTGATTGGGAGTTTTTCCGTGGCGGTGACCGACGACAATGAGGTAACAACAAATGCAACGAGTGATATTCTGACCGATTTGTTGCTTACTTCCGATTTGAGAGGGCATATTGAAAATCCCGCATTTTATATGCGTACCGATGCCTCATCGCGCCGAGCTGCCGATTTATTGATGTTGACGCAGGGATGGCGTCGTTACGACATATCTGGCTTGTCACATGGTCGCCCCGACTGTTCGATCGCTTTGTCGGAAGGAAAGTCGGGAATTTCCGGAACCGTAAAATACAAATCGACGGGTAAACCCGTCGAAGACGTAAATGTAGCCGTTGTTTCATTGAACGGCTCCTATCTGGACGATTGCAAAACGAATAAAGAAGGACGTTTTTACTTTTCCGGCGGCGAGTTGCCCGACAGTACGCTGTTTATCCTACACGCGACGCCTAAACCGGGGATGAGACCGTTGGAACTTTTTGTCGATGCGGAAACATATCCCAAGAGAACGCTCTTGACCGTGATTACCCTTGAAGATGAAAATAAAGATAAACTACTGAGATACATTGATAAAACCGAAGCGAAATATACTTATGAAAACGGCATGCGCATGGTTTACATCCCCGAAGTAACCATCAGCGCCGATCGAAAAAAAATCATTCGCCAATCGCCGCTTTACACAAGGGCGGATGCTTCGGTTACCGAGGACGAATTGGAAAGAAGAACACCGACCGATATTTATCGGTTATTGGAAACATTACCGGGATTGAGGATTACGTATAACAACGGCGGTAAACAAATTAAAATACTCGGCAGAAGCACTACTTCATATTCGCCGGATGAAGAGGATGAAAGTAAGAGCGGATACGGCTATAACGAACCGTCGTTGGTGGTTGATGGCGTTGTCATGAGTAATCTTAGATATTTGGATGTAATTAATGTACGCGATGTGGCACAAGTGGATGTGCTGAAAAGCGCTTCCAATACGGCAATTTTCGGATTCCGTGGCGTCAATGGGGTTATCGTGATTCATACCAAAAAGGGAGTGTCACATTCCGAGGAAACCTTTAATACCAAAACAATATTACCGTTGGGTTATCAACATCCCGTGGAATTTTACGCACCCAAATACGATACGTCCGAAAAAAGGGAAAATCCGAAACCCGATTTGCGAACCACCATTCATTGGCAACCCGACGTCAGAACGAACGGCATGGGAACGGCGTCGTTCGAATTTTACACTGCCGATACGGAAACCGACTATTCCGTGATTATTGAAGGCGTTGCTTCCACCGGAGAAATTATCCGACAAAAAGGTAAAATATGTCGGCGGGACAAAGCAATGCATTAAAAAATATTTTTAATTTTACGGTAGATAAAAATTGTTCGAGAAGAACATTTGAATGCTGTGCTTATATGATTTTAAGATCATCGAGGATTCATAAGATTTTTCGGACATTCGTAAGGATATGAAAGGCTGTTTACTCCGAATTTGCTTTTTATTTTTTGCGTATTCGTCGTTATGGGCGCAAAACGACGATATGTTCGGCCGTGTGATAGAACTGTCCGATTCGAAAGGATCGACGTATGAAATTCTAACGCGAATTTCCGACTTGTCCGGATTTTTATTCATATATGACAGCGATGTAGTCAACAACAACCAAGTCATAACGATACCGAGCGGAAATTATACGTTGCGGGATGCGATTGTTCGTGTCGTCGGCGTCGGTATCGACATGAAAATGGTCGGTAATCATATTTTGCTGCACCGAGCGGAAGACCGACCGAATGCTGAATCGCAGGTTCCGGCCTTACGCAAATTACCCGTTTATCGCACGCTCGAAGGAATGGTTAGGGACAGAGAAACGGGTGAGCCGATTCCGTATTGTTCCGTCAACATTCCCGAAACGGGAATCGGCACCGTAACCAATCAAAACGGACAATTTTTGCTCAAATTATCCGATTCGTTGCAAAACGTTTACATCCGATTTTCGCATATCGGGTACGAGTTGCAGCAAATTTCTTCCGATCGACTTTCCGACAATCAAAATCCTCTGTATCTCGATCCTCGTACCGTTTCCTTGGATGCCGTTGTTATTCAATCAACGGATCCCAAAAAGCTGATCGAAGCCATGTTGGACAGCCGTTCTCGGAATTATGCATCCGAACCGTTTTATTTGACAACATTCTATCGTGAAGGAACCAACCGCAAAAGAAAGTTCGATAATCTTTCCGAAGCGGTGTTTCGCGTATACAAGTCCGGGTACGATAAATCGCAACCCGACAGGGTGAAATTGATTAAGATGCGTACCATTCGCAATGATCAAGAACGAGATACTTTTGTCATGAAAATGAAAGCCGGAGTGGATGCTTGTTTACTGCTCGATATCGTCAAAAATCTTCCGGATTTTCTTGTTTTAAACGAAAGGGATGTGTACCGGTACACCAAAACGGGTATGGCGGTGACGGATGAACATTGGGCGCATGTGATTGCTTTTGAGCAAAAACCGGGAATAAAAACCCCCATGTACCAAGGTGAATTTTACATCGATGAAAAAAACAACGCATTGTTGCATGCCCGGTTTCAAATTCATCCCGATTATGTGGAACAAGCGCAATATATGTTTGTCGTCAAGAAAAACAAAGATATGGAGATTATCCCCCGCGAAGCCGTATATTCGTTATCGTACCGGAAGTGGAACGGTAAATATTACATTGATCACATACGGGGCGATCTGACGTTTAAAATAAAAAAAAAGAAAATGTTTTTCTTTAATACCGCAACCGTTCATACGTATTTCGAAATGGTTACATGCGGAATCGATACACTTCAAGTCAAACGTTTCCCGATCAAGGAAAGTCAACCCACGCGCAATGTTTTTTCCGAAACGAATTATGTCTACGACGAAGATTTTTGGAGTGATTTTAACATCATTCCGCCCGAAGAAAAATTAACCGACGCCATTTCGCGCATTTCGGCAAAAATTGAAGAAAATATTGCCAAAGAAGAGATAGGGGAAGATTCAAGAAACAAAAAATAAACGGAATAATACCCGAAGAACCGCTTTAAACTTCAACAAGACTTTGCGTCTTATCTGCTTACCCGAAAAGAATTTTCCGGTATCGTAAAATTTCTTTTCAATCGGCCTTCCGTGTCGCTTTGTTTGATGACCAAAACGGTTTTTCCTTCGGCATTAAACGCTCGAGCCGTTCCGTAAAAATTTGTTCCCAACACGGAAAAAGAATAATCCGCGGATATACAGTCGTAATCTCCGAGTTTTCCCGTAACAACGGAATTGGCGCCGAAATTCGACTGTGATCGGAGCCCTTCCAAACAATTATCCAACATTGTTTCGGGTTTCACGGAATCTTTAACGAAAGAAATCGCGAGAATATCGGCACCTCTTCCTTTCTTTTCGCAACCGATATAATAAGCCGCTCCCGGAGTTAATTCTTCGGTTTTGGTTTTCCAATTACCCGGAAGTTGAAAGCCGATGCCTTCATATTCGAAATCTTGCGGCGGGGTGGGAGTGAAGTCGCATGAAAACAACGCCGATATAAACCCAACCAACGAAAATATCTTTAAAAGCGAACCGAACGTATTTCTCATTTTTTTACTCGTTTGGGATTATTCCCGATAAATTCTTTCCAGCTTTTGGCCGAAGAGGCCGAAGATATCGGGGACGATAGTTCCTTTTGATAAAAACGGCATACGGCGGCGGCCAATCCGTCGGTAGCGTCCAAATTGCGCGGCATTTCGGCTATGTTGAACATTCGTTGAAGAATGGCGGCTACCTGTTCTTTGGAAGCATTGCCTTGTCCCGTGATGGCCAATTTGATTTTACGGGGCGCATATTCGTATATGGCCATCGATCGTGACAAAGCCGCGGCAATGGCCGTTCCTTGAGCGCGTCCCAATTTGAGCATCGATTGCACGTTTTTTCCGTAAAAAGGCGCTTCAATGGCCAATTCCGAAGGCTTAAACTGATCAATCAATCCGGCGGTACGGTTGAAAATGATTTTCAGTTTTTCGTAATGATCGTCGAGTTTGTGCAACTCGATGACGCCCAATGCCAACAACTCGGCTTTGTTTTCGGTTTTTTCGCGAATCAATCCGTACCCCATGACGGTAGTTCCCGGGTCTATCCCCAATATGATACGTTTTTCCACCGGAGCGATTTATTTTTTTTTGGTACAATCGGCCGTGATATTCACCATTTTACTGCCGTATCTGTATGACATCGTGAGCCGCATTGTTTGTTTGTTGATGTTGACGGTCCCGCTTCCCCAATAAGTGTCGGAGCCGATCGTTTGTTCGGGAACGGAAATACTCCAATCATCATGTACATTGGCCGAAACGGTTGCCATTTCGACAAAATTTTTGATGGTGCAGGTGTTTTCTCCGGTAGGCGTAAAAACCATTTGATAACCGTTCAAACTTTCACCTTCGGAATTATATGTCTCTTCGCAATGCCAAGTTCCCGATATTTGATTGATATCAAATGATTCATCCTCGGTACATCCGATGCCGAAAATCATCCATCCCGCAATCAATAATTTTCCGAAAGCGGATTTCGTAAATACTTTTTTCATGTGTTTATACGGTAACATGCGGATAACATATAACATTTGATTAATTTTTACATACATAAACCTACCGGGTTTTAAAAACCCGGTAGGTTTTAACCGGTCTTATTTGTAATTACTTATTTTATAAAAAACGGCTGCAAGTAAATGCTTTTATGTTCTTGCGTAATTGTCGAATTCAATAATCATGCAAATCGGAGTAAAATAATTACCGTAAAATAAACTTTTTTTAATTGAAACATTTTTTTAGTCGACATGATGATTTATCGATTTAATTGCTTTTGAAGTTCGGGATTTCGATTTTTAACGTTGAAACGGGGACCAAATTTACGTTTTTGTAATAAAACCCGATGATTTCTCCGTACTTATATCCTTTTCGCCCCATTTCCATCGCTCCTTCCTGACACAATCCTACACCGTGTCCGTAACCTTTACCTTTAATGACGATGTTTTCGTTTTCGACGGAAATGCTGAAAAACGTCGATTTCAATTGCCAATCGTTACGAATTTGCCTAACGGGCAATGTCAAATCGTTTACCTTATAATCGGATCTGCGATGAACTTGTTCAAATCCGAAATCGGTAACCCTTTTCGGGTCGGGCTTAAATCCGTTTTTCATCAAATATTTTAACCAATCGTCCAACGAAATAACCTTTTGCCATCGGGCATTGGGTTGCGACTTGCAATACGGATCGACGACCGGCACCAAATAAGGCAAATTTGTTTGCCATGCATTTTTTGCCGATTCGGTTTCTCCGCCGCAATTGGAATGGTAGGCCGCCAAAATCGGTTTGGAATTTTCGCGATCAGTGAGGATAATCCCTTCGGTATCCGGAACGGCGGTTTTGATCGAAGCATCGCGGCATTGTCCTTTGTATGCTTGACAATGAGTTTCGTCGCACAGATGAAACTCTTCCGATTCATGTCGATTGATATGTCCGTAAAGGTACGTACGGCAAATAATGGCTTTAGCCTTGTAAAATTCGGGCGTTTTTCCTCGACCCGCTTCCGCTTCCACCACGCCGGCGATGTATCGTTCCTCATCGATGAGGTTAATCATTTTGATGCGATCCGGGTCGGCATATAAATTGACAACTTCTTCGTAATTGCGCGCTTCGGCTCGCGGTGCCACGGGCCTTAATCGGACCACCGTTAAAGAATCGATGCCTTGTACGGATAATCGGGTAAACGAGCCGATGAATCCACGTGCGGCGGTGATTAAAATTCTTCCGTCGTACCATGTCGCGTAAACGGCATCGCCTTCGGCAATCACGAATTGTTCGCGATCGTCTTCGGTGGCAATCAATTTTCCGTTGTAGGTGCCGATAACCAAACCGCGTACTTGAGAACCGTTGTACAAGCTGATTCCGATCGTTCGACTCAAGACGTTTCCGCATATCGAAAACAAAATAAAAAATACGATGATTTTTTTCAATAAAACGGTTATTGATATCGAACAATTCAACAATACCGAGGAAATACGGTTCATCGACGAGTTTTACGGATTTTTCGCAAAGGTATCGTTTTTATCCGTTTCATTACATTGATGTTGGTTGAAAAAGCATTGAACGATTTTATCGGATCACTGATGACGGATTATTTTGCCTTTTGTCCGGAAAAATATGAACTTTGCATTTTATTTCGAAACATCATTTTGATCAAAGAAAAAATAGCGGTAGGGCTGTCGGGAGGCGTCGATTCGAGCGTAGCGGCTTGGTTGTTGAAACAACAAGGTTACGACTTGATCGGGTTGTTCATGATCAATTGGCACGACACGGAAGGAACGCTTTCGGGCGATTGCCCGTGGGAAGACGATCTCATTTTTGCCCGTTTGGTTGCCCGTAAGCTCGATATACCGTTTGAGGTGGTGGATTTGAGCGAATCCTATCGTCAACGAGTGGTCGATTACATGTTCGAAGAATATCGTTGCGGACGAACGCCCAATCCGGACGTGTTGTGCAATCGCGAAATCAAATTCGATTTATTTGCTCAAGCCGCATTCGATCGCGGCGCCCGATACGTTGCCACGGGACATTATTGCCGCAAGGAATCGATGATGGTCAACGGAACGGAAACATATCGATTGTTGGCGGGCGTTGATCCGGGTAAAGATCAGAGCTATTTTTTGTGTCAGCTTTCGCAACAACAACTTGCCGCGGCGATGTTTCCGATCGGCGGGATGCTTAAATCCGAAGTGCGACGCATTGCCGAAGAAAACGGTTTGGCAACGGCCCGAAAAAAGGATTCTCAAGGCATTTGTTTTGTCGGGAAAGTCGATTTGCCCGTTTTTTTGCAGCAAAAGTTGAAAGCCCGAGACGGTATCATTGTCGAAATTCCGTCCGATTTTGAAGGTTTTCGTCGTTCCGTCCCGGAGAATGATACGGCCGAGAAGCTGAATATATTGTCTGCTCCTTACGTTTATCGCGAATCCGACGGACGGACGGTCGGAAAGCATCGCGGAGCGCATTTCTACACCATCGGTCAACGCAAGGGACTGAATGTTGGAGGAATGGTTGAGCCGCTCTTCGTGATCGGCATCAATGTTGAAAGCAATATTGTATATGTCGGGCAAGGCGCCGAACATCCCGGTTTGTTCCGTTCCGCATTGTTTGTTTCCCAATCGGATATTCATTGGATTCGTCCCGATCGGGCAATGAATCCGGGTGAGGAATGCCGAATGTCGGTACGGGTACGTTACCGTCAACCGTTGCAAAATGCGACGCTGTATCGCATGCCTGCCGGTTTATATATTCTTTTCGACGAGCCTCAGCGCGGCATCGCTCCCGGGCAATTTGCCGCTTGGTACGATGGTGACGAACTGATCGGATCGGGCGTTATTGCGTAATATCTCGGATACCGATGTGTTGATAACTTGTTTCGACCGATCGTTTCGAAACCTTATTCGATCGGCGTATCTTTGTTTCTTTTAATTTTATTTTGGATTTAAAAATTTCGGTATTTCATGCAATATGAACATCAAAAAATATGGCAAAAAGCAAGCGGACGTTCCATGCCCGTTACTGATAAAACGCGTATAATCGGTATGGAAGCGGGTCGACTTCCGCCGCAGGCCGTCGATTTGGAAGAAGCCGTATTGGGAGCGCTTATGTTGGAAAAAGAGGCCATTTACGAGGTCATCGAGATCTTGAAGCCCGAATGTTTTTATAAAGAAGCGCATGCCAAGATATATCAAGCAATCGTCGATTTATCCGTTCGCGAAGAACCCATTGACATGTTGACCGTTCGTCGGGAGCTCACGCGTAAAGAAATTTTGGAGGAAGCGGGCGGAGCATTCTACATCATGCAATTGACCACTCGCGTGGTTTCTTCCGCCAATATTGAATACCATTCGCGAATTGTTTACCAAAAATTCATTCAACGCGAATTGATTCGCGTGGCCACCGATATTCAAACGAAGGCTTTTGATGAAAGCGCCGAAGTGGAAACCCTTTTAAACAGTTCCGAACAGGCGATATTCGAAATAACGCAGGGCAGCCTCAAAAAAGATATTCAACCGATTAATGTTCTGTTGAAAAACGCCCTCGACGATATAGAAGCGGCTAAAGATAAAGATACGGCTTTAAGCGGCGTTCCGTCCGGTTTTACCAAATTGGATCGCATCACGGCAGGCTGGCAACCGACGGATTTAATTATCGTGGCCGCACGGCCTTCGATGGGAAAAACGGCTTTTGTGCTTTCCATGGCTCGCAACATGGCGGTTGACCACAAGCGAGGAGTAGCCTTGTTCTCGCTCGAAATGTCGTCGCAACAATTGGTAAAACGTATGATTGTTTCCGAAACGGAATTGGAATCGGATAAGATTCGTACCGGAAAAATGGACACGATTGAATGGGAACAATTGGAAGCCAAAGTGGGTAATTTGGCGGATGCGCCGATATTTATCGACGACACGCCTGCGTTGTCCGTATTCGAATTTCGCGCCAAATGCCGAAGACTGGTACAACAACATAAAGTGGGTATTGCCATCATCGACTATTTGCAGTTGATGACGTGGACCGGCGATACCAGAGGAAATCGGGAACAGGAAGTGTCGAATATTTCGCGTTCGCTCAAAGCGGTGGCCAAAGAATTGGATATCCCCGTCATTGCGTTGTCGCAGCTTAACCGCGGCGTGGAAAACCGCACGGGGCTGCAAAACAAACGTCCGCAACTGGCCGACCTTCGCGAGTCGGGCGCCATCGAACAGGATGCCGATATCGTGGCATTTATTCACCGTCCCGAATATTACGGATTCGACGTGGACGAAGAAGGAAACTCGTTGCGCGACGTCGCCGAAATCATCATTGCCAAGCATCGTAACGGAGCCTTGGATGATGTTCAACTGAGATTTAAAAAGCATTTTGCCAAATTCGTCGAGTGGGAACCCGACAGTCTTTCTTTCGACTTGCCGCAAATCATTCCGTCCAAAATGAACGACGATGAAGTGACGGCCGTCGATGCTGCATACGGAAATTCATCGTTCCCAACGGGAGGAGGATTTGGTAACGATCCCGCACCGTTTTAATTTTTGATTTTCAATTGATGATTTTTGATTGAGGCCTAACCTGGAAATATTTCAAAACCGATTTATATGAAAAAAGTACTCATAACAATGGGTTTATTTTTTACGGCCATCATATCATCCGCTCAATCTTCCGACATTTCGGTTCTTTCCAATAAAAGAACGATCGGTAAAATGATGACTACGCAAGAAGAACTAAAAGCAAAAGAATATATTTTTCCGGAAAGGGTCTATAATTCGTACATAGATACGATTTCGAAAACGATTACAATCCAATTGCGTGGACTAAGCAAAAATGAAAAATGGATGAATAACACGGGAAAAATGGTACTCTATGATTTAACCGATGAAAAAGTAAAGTGGTCGAAAAAAATAGCATATCAAGTTTGCAGCATACAACAATTCGGCAGCACGATTATCTACACGGCAGGGGGTAAAAGCTATTGCTTGAACATCGAGAACGGCGAAAATTTGTGGGAAGTAAAAAACGATATTTATACCATTGATCCCGTTGCTCATATCGGCATCGGATACAAATTAAAGACCGCTAAGGGATACAGTAATACACTTGAAGGAATTGATTTGAAAAACGGAAACGTGATATGGCAAAAAGAATTGAATAGAGAATACGGCTGGAACGATGCATTTCGGTTACAAAACTCCAAGTGGATGATTGTTGCGGCCGGGCTGCACACCTTTGATATTCATGACGGCTTGGGTTGGGATTACAATACGGTAACGGGCGAAAAAGATTACAGCGAGACGGTTGCCGCAAATGCGGCAGGTGCAGCCATAGGCTTATTGACCGGGACATTTGTTATGTCAACGGGACATAATTTGGTGAGAGATATTGCTTCAAATATTTATTCGGACAGTACGGAATTTTATTTTGCATCGAAAGAAAAAATATCGCGAATAAATAGAAATGACGGAAAAGTAATTTGGTCGTACGTACTGCCTGTCGGTTTATCGAGTAAATCATCTCTTTTTGCAAAAGACAACCTTTTGTTCATGATCAACAACGGCTATGCCTTTATGGGTAACCGACAACTCGATTTCGGAACGCCGTTTTTCGCCGCATTCAATAAGGAAAACGGTGAACAAATATTTTTTCACACAATTAACACGCAAAAAAATCCGATTCTTGATTTTAAAATCGAGAATGATAACGTATTGTTGGTTTTTAAAGACAGGATTGTAAAATATTCGTTGCTTGACGGTTCTCAAATACTTGAAAAGTCAATAAACAACAAAGAATTTGGGGAGTTGAAATATTTTGTCGGCGATCGTATTTACGTGGAAACTGCAAATTCATCGTTGACAAATCTGTCGATTTCGGATACTTCCAAAAATTATATACTCACAAGTAACGGTAAGATATTGACCCTTGATTTCGAATTAAATATCGACGATAATATCGATCTCGATCGATTGTATGTTGGTTATTTGAGGATTAAAGATTACAAATTTGTTGCAAAAAATAATCAAACACTTGTCTTGGATGCGGATAATAATAAAATTGCAGAAATGGATATCACTCCCCAATCCGTCTTGATCGGAAATAAAATATACAGCATTCGGGAAAAAAGTTTTTTTGAAATCGATTTAACAAACTTAATCGGACAATTACAATAAAAATGCCCTGTACTATAATACGTCTCATGCTCGTCATTCGTAATTCGTCACTTGTTATCCGTTATGACAGATTTTCTGAAAGATCTTAACGAGAACCAGCGCGAGGCCGTTGTTAACTACAACGGGCCATCGTTGATCATTGCGGGCGCCGGATCGGGAAAAACGCGTGTGCTGACTTATCGTATTGCTTATCTGCTCACGCAAGGTATACCTGCGGGAAGTATTTTGTCGTTGACATTTACCAATAAGGCCGCCAAGGAAATGAAAGAGCGTATCGCTCAACTGGTCGGAGCCGAAGAAGCCCGTCGTTTATGGATGGGAACCTTCCATTCGATATTTGCCCGTATTCTCCGCACGGAAGCCGCGGCCATCGGATACCCGTCCAACTATTCGATCTACGATGCACAGGATTCCAAAAATGTCGTCCGACAAATCATTAAGGACATGAAGCTCGACGATACGGTTTACAAGGTCGGCGACGTATACGGACGCATTTCTTCCGCCAAAAACAGTTTGATAACGGCAAACATGTATGCGGGAAATTCGGCGTTAACCATGCAGGATGCGGCCGTCAGACGCCCGTTGATTGCCGAAATTTACAAAACGTACGCAAAAAAATGTTTCAAAGCCGGAGCAATGGACTTTGATGATATTTTGCTCAATACCAATATTCTTTTCCGCGATCGGCCCGATATTTCGGATAAATACCAACGTATTTTTCGTTACATTTTGGTGGACGAGTATCAAGATACGAATTCGGCGCAATACATGATCGTGAAAATGTTGGCGCAGCAACGCCGAAATATTTGCGTGGTGGGTGATGATGCACAAAGCATTTATGCTTTTCGCGGGGCGCGTATCGAAAACATATTGAATTTCAAGGAGGATTACCCCGATTTTCAAATGTACAAGTTGGAGCAAAACTATCGTTCCACGCAAAATATTGTAAATGCGGCCAATACGTTGATCGAAAAAAACAAAAACCGCATACGGAAAGAAGTTTTCTCGGAAAAAGACGAAGGCGATCGTATCAGAGTGTTCGGCGTCGGCACCGATCAAGAGGAAGGATATGTGGTGGCCGCGTCCATTTTGGAGATGAAATACAACCTGCAACTTGCCGACAAAGATTTTGCCGTTTTGTACCGAACCAATGCCCAATCCCGTATTTTCGAAGAAGCGTTGCGCAAACGAAATATTCCCTACAAAATATACGGCGGATTATCTTTTTACGAGCGTAAAGAAATCAAAGACATACTGGCATACGGACGTTTATTGGTCAATCCGAAGGACGACGAAGCGTTTAGGCGCATCATCAATTTTCCGGCAAGAGGTATCGGCGATACCACGATCGGTCGTTTGGGAACCGCTGCCGAAACCGCCGGATTGTCGCTTTGGGAAACCGCTGCCCGTGCCGAAGAATTGGCTCCGGATATTGCCGCTTCTGCTCGCGGAAAAATACGGCAATTCATGCAATTCATGAGCGAATTTGCCCAAAAACAAACAACGCTCGACGCTTACGAACTGTTACATCAATTGGTTTTGGCCACGGGTATTATCGCTTTGTTGCGCTCCGAAAAAACGCCCGAAAACATCAGCCGCTTGCAAAATATCGACGAATTGCTCAACGGTATTCGGGAATTTACGGAAGAAACCGGTTCCGAATCGGATTTGGTGACCTTGGATCAATATTTGGCCAATGTGTCGTTGCTGACCAATGCCGATAATGAGAAAGCGGAAGATACGAATAAAGTGACGATGATGACGATTCATTCATCCAAAGGGCTTGAATTTGAGGTCGTTTATATCGTCGGTATGGAGGAAAACCTGTTTCCTTCGCAAATGTCGATATCATCCGTTCGCGATATCGAAGAGGAACGCCGATTGTTTTACGTCGCTCTCACGCGTGCGCGGCGTTGCGTATTTCTGTCGCATGCGGATATTCGTTTTCGTTGGGGATCCGTCGTATCGTCTTCGCCGAGCCGTTTTATCGGAGAAATAGACTCGCGCTACCTCGAATATACCGGAGGCGATCGTGCAAAAAACAATCTTTTTACGCCGCGGCAAGCCAAACCGACATTTTATTCGGGTACGCCTTCTTCCGGTCGACTTTCCGCGATCAATACCGAATCGTCGGAACGTCCGAACGGCGGGACGACATTTTCCTCAAACGGCCTTCCGGCGGATGATCCCGATAAAATCAAAATGGGAATGACGGTTGAGCATCAACGGTTCGGAAAAGGTAAAGTACTAAACGTCGACGGAAGCGGCGCCAATGCTAAAGTAACGGTGCTGTTCGATAACGCGGAACAAAAACAATTGTTGTTGAAATTCGCCAAGTTGCGGATTGTCGGATGACGGTAAATAAATTTTGCTGCTTTACTCAAAAAGTATACTTTTGTCTGTTTATTTTTTAGTGTAAAGTATAAAGTGTAAATTCGAGCTCCGGTTATTGTTCCCGGTTTGTGAGAGACGTAAAAATGAAAATACGCAAATGGCAAAAGTAATCGCATTGGCAAACCAAAAAGGAGGCGTGGGAAAAACCACCACTGCCATTAATCTTGCAGCCAGTATGGCTGTTCTCGAAAAAAAAATTTTGTTGATTGACGCCGATCCGCAGGCGAATGCAACTTCGGGATTGGGTTTCGACGTACAAAATGTTCAAACGGGCATTTACGAATGTTTGATTGATCACGCCAAACCGCAAGATGCCGTTTTAAAAACGGAAATTCCCGGTTTGCATATCATTCCCTCGCACATCGACTTGGTCGGCGCGGAAATAGAAATGGTCAATTTGCCCGACAGAGAATATATCTTGAAAGGTATTGTACAACAAATACAAGGCGAATACGATTACGTATTTATCGATTGTTCGCCTTCGCTCGGATTGATCACCATGAATGCGCTTACGGCCGCCGATTCGGTAATTATTCCCGTTCAATGCGAATTTTTTGCACTCGAAGGTTTGGGGAAATTGCTCAATACCATCAAACTGACTCAATCGCGCCTCAATACCGCACTGGAAATCGAAGGATTTTTGTTGACTATGTACGATGCACGACTTCGGTTATGCAATCAAGTGGTGGAAGAAGTGACCCGCCATTTCAGACAAATGGTGTTCAAAACCATCATTCAACGTAACGTCAAGCTCAGCGAGTCGCCGAGTCATGGAAAACCGGTCATTTTGTACGATGCCGGTTCGACGGGCGCCGTCAACTATTTGAATTTGGCAAAAGAATTGCTTCAGAAAAACGAAACACCGAAAAAATAACGAAACGGACATTCACAATAAATCGACATGGCAAAAAAGAACGCATTAGGGAAAGGTTTGGGAGCTTTAATTAAGCAATCGGAAACCGAAATTTCCGAAAACCCGATCAATGCGACAGATAAAATCGATATTCGAAAAATCGAGGTTAACCCTTTTCAACCCCGTACCAATTTTGATCCGGAAGCGCTTGACGAATTGGCTGCTTCCATCAAACAGCTGGGGATCATTCAGCCTATTACCGTAAGCGAAATCTACGGGGGAAAATTCCAAATCATATCGTGCGAACGGCGTTATCGGGCGTCGTTGATTGCCGGATTGACCGAAATGCCCGCTTACATCCGACATGCCGAAGACAACAACATGTTGGAATTGGCTTTGGTGGAGAAT
>JAVBNP010000153.1:0-18752 GCA_031551455.1 Bacteroidales bacterium
TTCTCAACGTCTATTTTTATCTTCATGAAATTGACGGATTCTTGTTTCAAATCACCGCACCCCGACAATAAAATCGTAATAACAACGGAAATATGAAATATGATTTTTCTCATAAAACGTATATTTTGAAAGATCTAAATATTAGGGATGCCGAAAAAGCATCCCTGTAAATATTAATTACAACAAACTGCAATCTTGACCATCTCTACAGTATGACACGGGATCACCCGTCCCCGTATAAAAATCACATTTTACAACCCACTGATCGCCGTTGATCCCCATGTCGCTTTCCCGTACGCAAGTATTTATATAACATATACTCGAGTATCCATTCCAACAAGTGTAATAATATTGAGCCGAAGCTTCCGCAGTAATGAATGTAACACCTGCCTTTGCATTATCTTTATAAATTGTATTTACATTCAATGCCACTAACATGGCGAATACAACAATCCCCGTAATCGCAAAAAATTTCTTTTTCATGATCTTTAATTTAAAAATAAAAAATAAAATATGGATACGGTCTTATTCACGGCACGACCGCAAATGCCGTCATGTTTCCTCTTTTACAGCCTACCCGCCGGCCGAAACATAAAATTGTCGGTAATTCGATGTTGTAATATTCTTGTCGCCTACCTCCTTTATTGTTAGGATAAAAAACAACGACGGCTGTCGAAGATCGGCTCGCAAACGTTTCACTTCGGCGGCGTCTTTTTATTTCTCGAATTTATTCTTACGGAAAGTAAGATATGCAAATGTCGGAAAAATTTCTCAATATGTTTATAAAATAAATATACTTTTTTATCAAAAAGGATAAAAATAGTTCATTATTGATGAGTATTTTCTGTTTGCCTTATTGATCGTTTGTTTTAGAGTTAGTCTCCTTCCCGATTATCGGGAAAGTTATCGTAAAAATCCGAAAAATATCATGTAAAGAGCAGTTGCACTAACATTAAGGATAATTCCAAAAAATATTTGGAGATTCGCAATTCGTCGCTATCTTTGCATCGTTTTTCGAAAACGGGGTGTGGCGCAGTTGGCTAGCGCACTTGCATGGGGTGCAAGGGGTCGAAAGTTCGAGTCTTTTCACCCCGACCGAGAACCGGGCGATCACAAAAATGTGATCGCCCGTTATTTTTTGGTTCAACCAACAAAAGTTTATTGTTGATATTTTACGAAAACGGAATTAGCACTCGCCTGCTTTTGATTGCCTTTAAGTTTTTGCTCCTTCCCGTTTTTCCAAAGTTTAGCAACCGTAATCCTTTTTTTGTCTCCTTCATATCCTGCTACATATACATCCTTATCAAAAACAAAGACAGAATGTGCCGCCGCGTTGAGTGTTCCGTCAGTTATATTTTGGGACACACCATTTTTCCATAATTTGGCAACACCGGTTCTTTCTGCATTTTCTTCATTTCCCGCTACATACACATCGCCATCCGATACGTAAACAGAATTAGCGGTTGCATTACAAGTTCCGTCGGTAAGATTCTGTAACGCTTTATTTTTCCAAAGTTTAGCGACCTGTTTTCCTTGTGCGTTTTGTTCATTTCCTACTATATACACATCGTTACCCGACACAAAAACGGAACCGGCAAAAGCATCGTTAATTCCATCTGTAACATCTTCCTTGACTCCGTTTTTCCATAATGTGATGGAAACGCCTTTTCCTTCCTCATTTTTACTTTGTCCTACAACATACACATCTTCGCCCGATACATAAACGAAGTTAGCATAAGCATTGTGACATTCTACCTCCGTTCCGTTTTCCCAACGTGATATAAGCTTTTGTTTCACACCATTTTTCCACAATTTGGCAACATATGATCCCAATACGCTCTTTTCACATCCTGCAAGGTATACATCGTTACCCGATACGTAAACAGAAAAGATTTTCACGCCATCGGTTTCGACAGCCGGATTTTGCAATATTCCGTTTTTCCACAATTTAGCGGTTTCCTCTGTTGATCCGAGATCTTTCCCCGTCACATATACATCATTATCGGACACATAGATACCGTGGGCTGTTGACAACCTTGATCGGCCGGTTTCGCGTGCAAGATCTTGGACTTTCCCGTTCTTCCAAAATACCGCAACCATATCCCCTTCGTTATTTATATCACAGCCCACTACGTATACATCAGGCTTATTAGCACATCCGATAAGTATCGCCATAATGAGCAAACTAAAACACATTAATTTTATTTTTTTCATGTTACACCGGTTTTATGCTCTTGCGGAGCGGTTAATTTTAATGCCGATTTTGGAAAATATCAAGAGAAAAGGCGGTTTACAGAACCTTTTCCGAAACAAGATCAAAATGATAATAATAAGGAATGTTTACATGAGGAACATAAGTCATGTTTTATCATTTTCTCTCCCTATGAAATGACCTATCCTTTAATAATTTTTGTGAATATACAAGATTATTCGAGAATTTTAGCAGGAAATTTTTGAGTTTGAATAACAAAACCGACTGCCGATTCAATCCGATAACGAACATTTATAATGTTTCTTCGCGTTTCACGCTGCCGTCTTTATTATAATATATCCATTTACCGGTTTTCGAACCATTGGTATATGTACCTTTTGCTTTCGGCTTACCGTTTTCGTATTCTTCGGAATAATCGCCGTTGAGCTTGCCGTTGGTATAATAACTCGTTGCTTTGTAATTATCTTCGTTGCTGAGATAGAATATCACCGACTTGCCGTCCTCTCGGCCGTTCTTGTAATTGATTTCGCTTCTCAAATTCCCTTCGTTATCGTATCTGCGGGTTACGCCGTTGTTTTTCCCGTCTTTCATCTCACGCTCTATTTCCACTTTTCCGGTAGTGAAATAGGTTGTTTTCTTGATCATGTCACCCGTATTGTCGTAAACCTCGGTCGGCTGTTTGTTGCCATCGGCCCTGTTGTATTCCCATTGTCCCCGTTTTTTACCATCGACATAACGACCTTTCGCTTTTACCATACCGTCGGTGAATATTTCGGAATAATCACCATCGAGCTTACCGTCTTTGTAGTTGGCCGTAAGCACATAATCGCCCGCGTTGCTCGTGATTTGCCGAACCGATTTTCCGGTTTGCTTACCGTCGGCATAGCGATCGTCGCTTGTTATTTTCCCGCTTTCGCTGTAACGACGATCGATTCCGTTTTCCACGCCTTTCTTAAATTCCTTTTCCGTTTCGATTTTTCCGTCGGGATAATATGTTATCGCCTTCCCATTGATTTTACCCGCCGCAAAAGTCTTTTGCGATTTGAGTTTTTTGTCGGAATAGTATTCCTTGAACGTTCCGTCGGGATAACCTTCTTTATAGGCGCCTTCGCTTACCAACACATTGTTATCGTATGATTTCCACATTCCCGTGGCATAACCTGCCTTGAATTCCGTCTCGACGTATTGCGAACGATAACCGTCCATCAATCGTACAGGCCCTTCAACGGGCGATTTATTTTCGCGATAGAAGCAGTATAAACGGCCTTCGCCGTCGTTGATGATTTGTACGTCGACAATTTTAATTTCTTTTTGCGCAAATGATACGGAAGCGCTGCATATGAGGCTTAAAGCCAACAAAAACATTTTTCGCATAACGATTTTTCGGATTGTTTTTATTTGATTGATTGTTTTCCCTTTCCGTTGCTCGGGTTGTTATGTTCGATCTATCCGAGCTTTTCGGTAAGTTATACGTGATAAATTCAAATTTGTTGCAACCCCGTTTTTAAGGATGGTTGATATTCATCCTCCATCGTAAGCGAGGAACCATCGGTTTTTTATGTATTGATGTTTCCCGAAGGGAACCGAACATGAGACAATCAACATTGATTGATCCGTTCTTTTATCTTTCCCCAAGCATGAGTATCGAAAAGGCAACTATCCCGCATGGTGGCATACATTTCTTTGAATCTCGACGCGGGGATGACATAACCGAGAATATTTGTTTCGAAATAAGGACGAACAGACGGATCGAAAAATCCGATGAATGTCTTTTTTCCGTTCTTGCGATTCTCCAAAACGGCTTGCGTAACCACGGTAGAACAACCCGAACCGAACGGAGCCGTAACGGCAGTCTCATCATTATTTTCAAAATAAGCCCAAGTAACAAGCCCCGATAGCATATCCGGCGTAGCCAAAAACAACAGGCCTTCGATATGTTCGAAATTATCGACCTTATCGATACGGGCAAAATTGAGGAATTTGTCGGCCGCTTTCGGGACATCCAATCGATCGATAAACTCCTTCACCCGCTCGGGTGTGTCTTTATATTTTTCTTTCAAGGAAACAAAATTCGGAATATGTTCGGGCATTTCCGTAAAACCCGTATAGAATTTTCCTCCCCCGCAGCCGATAACATCCGCATTCAGACTGATGGGCGTTCCGGCACGAACTTCTTTCATTCCCTTGAAAAAACAACCGTTTATTTTTTGCGTTGCATTTACGGGATTCTCCGAATACCAAAAGGCGATCGGCAATTCGGCCGCATCGCCGAATGCTTCTCTGTAATTATCGATAAAAACTTGTACATCCATAATTTTTTGTTTTTTATCATTTTGTATTTATGAAACATTGATTGTTTCCGGCGAGTTGAAAAATCTTTTTGGGATTATTCCGATCGATAAAGCCCCTTCAATAACTTGATTTCCGCGGCATATCCCGGTAATTCGTTCGGAGTTTCGAGATAAAACGGTAATTGACGAAGTTTCGGATGATTAATAATCTTTTCGAAAGTTTTCAATCCGAGCGATCCGTTCCCGATGGTTTCGTGACGGTCTTTGTGACTTTGGAAAGGATTTTTGCTATCGTTAAGATGGATAGCGCGCAATCTGCCCAACCCGACGATCTTATCGAATTCTTCCAACACGCCATCGAGATTGTTCACGATATCGTAACCCGCATCGTAAACATGGCAGGTATCCATGCAAACTCCCAATTTGTCTTTCAGATTTACCTTGTCGATAATCATACGCAATTCCTCGAAAGTCCGTCCGATTTCGCTGCCTTTGCCGGCCATGGTTTCGAGAAGAACGGTGGTAGTTTGTTCCGCTTTCAACACACCGTTCAAGGCTTCGACAATGTAATCAATACCAACCCCAACGCCTTGTTGCACATGACTTCCGGGATGGAAATTGTAAAGGTTTCCGGGTAAATATTCCATTCGCAAAAGATCGTCGGCCATAGTGTCGCGGGCAAATTTGCGAATACCCTCCTCGGCCGCGCAAACATTCAGCGTATAAGGGGCATGCGCCAAAAGAACAGCGAAATTGTTTTGTTTCGCCAATTCCAAAAATGCGGCAATATCTTTCTCGTCTATTGCTTTTGCGCTTCCTCCGCGCGGATTGCGGGTAAAAAACTGAAAAGTATTGGCTCCGATGGACAGCGCGTCTTTAACTGCTGCTACATAGCCTTTCGATATGGACAGATGACAACCGATTTTAAACATGAGAATTTATTTTTGGATGTTGTGCAAAGTTACAAGGATACTTTAAGTACAACTCGTTTCCCGATCAATTGTTGAAAATATTGACGGATGTTTTTTCGATCACAAAAGGATTACCCGGTTTCCGGCTTTTGTTAAACCGGTTAACATAACCCAATATTTTCATCGCTTCCGCAATAATCGGATTACGGTAATCGCTTACATTCGGAAAATTCAAATAAGTAGTACTTTTGTCGTGATTTTATCCGAACATGAAATTGAATCTATCCGTTTGACAAAATCATGTCATGACATTGCCAAGTTATTATGTACAAACGCATCACACTGAAAGTCGGTTCCAACGTATTGACGTTGCCCGACGGTAATCCCAACGAAAAACGAATCGTCGCATTGGTAGAACAAATCGCCGATCTGAGGGAAAAAGGAATTGAAGTACTCTTTATATCATCCGGAGCGGTGGCTTCCGGACGCAAGGTTATCGGTTTGCCGAAACAATGCGACGCGGTATCGTGTCGGCAATTATGGGCAGCCGTAGGACAAGTGAAACTCATACAGTTATACGACGAGTTGTTTGCCCGCTGCGGAATTGTTTGTTCGCAAGTATTGGCTACCAAAGAAGATTTCCGCGACCGACGGCATTTCTTGAACATGCGCAATTGCCTCGAAACCTTGCTGAAAAATAAGGTAATTCCGATCATTAACGAAAACGACGTGGTGTCGGTTAACGAATTGATGTTTACCGACAACGACGAGCTGTCGGGACTGATCACCAATATGATGAACAGCGACGCGTTAATCATTTTGAGCAATATCGACGGCATTTACGACGGACATCCCGCGAATCCCGAATCAAAGGTTATTCCGGTGATAGAACCTCAAAACATGACCGCTTCCAAGTTCATTGCTCCGACAAAATCAAATTTCGGACGCGGCGGCATGCTCACGAAATTTGCCATTGCGAAAAAAATCTCCGCGTCGGGAACGCCCGTGCATATTGCCAACGGACTTACGAACAACATCTTGTCGGATATCGTCGACGAAAGCCGGAATCCCGTTCAAACGGTTTTTGCACCGGGGAGAAAGGCAACCACGTTCAAAAAATGGTTGGCGCATTCAAATACCGAAACGAAAGGTACGGTGTACGTCAACACCGGCGCGGCGGACCGTTTGTTCGATTGCCATGCCGTCAGTTTATTGCCCGTTGGTGTAACACGAGTGGAAGGCGATTTTCTGAAAGGCGACGTAGTGCAGGTTGCGGATGAGCAGGGGACCATCATCGGTTGGGGACGTTCGGAATATAACGCCGATACGGCAAGGAAAAAAATCGGAGAACGCAATGCCAAACCGATCATACATTATGATTATTTGTACCTGAATCGGGAATAAATTTTCCGGAAGTCGACCATATTTATTATAGTCACCGGCGGCGGCAAATATTTTCAAAATTTTCGCATCCGTATTCGAACAAAATTATTTTCGGTACGGTTATCGAATACCGTTAATCGAACAACCTTATCGGATTGTTAAAAAAGTATGATATTTTTAACTTTTCGAATTCGGCATCATTCTTGCGGGCTTGGGTATAAAATGTGAAATTGGCACTTTCTTGTCGATTTTGTATTTTTACACCGTGAAAATCGGGGCAAACAAGATTTCAATATTTAAAAATGGCAAAAGTAAAAGGAGCAATCGTCGTAGACGCCGAACGTTGTAAAGGTTGCGGTGTATGTACGATCAATTGTCCGCAAAGCGTGATCGAATTGGGTAAAAACGTCAATTCCAAAGGATATTATTATGCCGATATGGCACGTCCCGACGATTGCACGGGTTGTACCAACTGTGCGGTGGTGTGTCCCGACGGGGCAATTACCGTATATCGCATCAAAATATAAATTAAGGATAACATCCATAACGCGTTCGTTCAAAAATTTTGCACGGATCCCCGTTATGAATCAAAATATAAAACCAACAATCAAAAATGAAAGACCTCCGGTTAATGAAAGGTAACGAGGCGGTGGCCGAAGCGGCCATACGCGCCGGAGCCGACGCATATTTCGGTTATCCCATCACTCCGCAGTCGGAGATATTGGAATATCTGATGGATCAAAACCCCGAGGAGACTACCGGCATGGTTATTTTGCAAGCCGAAAGCGAAGTGGCGGCCATCAACATGGTATACGGTGCGGCTTCTACCGGTCGACGAATAATGACATCTTCCTCAAGTCCCGGTATCAGTCTGATGACGGAAGGCATTTCGTATCTTGCGGGAGCCGAACTCCCTTGTTTGATTGTCAACGTATGTCGCGGCGGCCCGGGATTGGGTACGATACAACCTTCTCAAGCCGATTATTTCCAAAGTACCAAGGGTGGAGGACACGGCGACTATCGTTTGTTGGTGTTGGCGCCTTCGTCGGTGCAGGAAATGGCCGATTTCGCGGCGCTGGGATTCGAACTCGCTTTCAAATACCGCAATCCGGTACTGATCTTATCCGACGGCGTTATCGGACAAATGATGGAAAAGGTGGAATTGCCCGACTTCCGGTCCCGAAAATCGGAAAACGAATCGTGGGCAACCACGGGCAAAACACCGGACAGAGAGCGTAACATTGTTACTTCGTTGAATTTGGATGCCTTGAAACACGAGCAACACAACATTAAGTTGCAAGCCAAGTATCAACGCATGCAGGAAGAAGAAACTCGTTATGAAGCTTTATGGTGCGACGATGCGGAATATGTCGTGGTTGCATACGGAGCCAGCGCCCGTATCGGCCGCAAAGCCGTAGAATTGGCGCGACAACAAGGCATTAAGGCGGGTTTGTTCCGTCCGATTACCTTATTTCCTTTTCCGTCCAAAGAACTGAAAGAGGCAACAAAACATGCGAAAGGCATATTATCGGTGGAAATGAGCGCCGGACAAATGATCGAAGACGTGCGACTTGCCGTAGATTGCGAAATTCCCGTGCGACATTTCGGACGTTACGGCGGTGTGGTACATGCACCGACGGAAATATTGGAAGCAATTAAATTGTTTCAAGCTTAATGGTTTGTGTGTTCGGCATCGTTCGAAATGTTAAACCGTAACCTTTGAAAAAAAATGGAAATCATCGATAAAGAAAATTTGGTATATCGCCCGAGTGAATTGCTTACGGGGGCGACGTTTAATTTTTGTCCGGGTTGCGGACACGGAACGGCTGTCCGTTTGGTTGCGGAAGTGGTGGAGGAGATGGGAATACAAAGCGAAACGGTCGGTATTTCGCCGGTGGGTTGTTCGGTATTGCTCTACGATTTTTACGATTTCGACGTGATACAAGCGGCTCACGGACGTGCTACCGCTGTGGCCACGGGTGTTAAACGCGTACTTCCCGAAAAGTATGTATTTACGTATCAAGGCGACGGCGACCTCGCGGCCATCGGTACGGGCGAAACCATTCACACCTGCAATCGCGGCGAAAACATCACCATCATCTTTATCAACAACGGCATCTACGGAATGACGGGCGGACAAATGGCGCCCACCACCATTCCCGACATGAAAACCTCCACTTCGCCTCGCGGGCGGAATGTGGACAAAATGGGGTATCCGCTGCACATTACCGAAATAATCGCCCGTTTGGCCGGGACATATTACGTCACGCGACAGGCAGTACACACGGCGGCGGCGGCACGCAAAACAAAACGAGCCATACGCACGGCGTTCGAAAACCAAAAACTGAATAAAGGTACTTCGTTCGTCGAAATCGTTTCGAGTTGCAATTCGGGATGGAAAATGACACCTCTGCAAGCTAATCAATGGATGGAGGAGAATATGTTTCCGCATTATCCGCTCGGAGACTTAAAAGTAAACGGCGAATTGAAAATTTGAAGCGTATCGTTCAACCTTCATCGGTAGCATTCTTATGAACGGAGCGAATAATTAATAACTGAAAATGACGGAAGAAATCATCATAGCGGGATTCGGCGGACAAGGTGTCTTGTCAATGGGAAAAATATTGGCTTATTCGGGCATCATGCAGGGCATGGAAGTGAGTTGGATGCCTTCGTATGGACCCGAGATGCGCGGCGGTACCGCAAACGTAACGGTAATTTTGAGCGACGAATCGGTCAGTTCGCCGGTACTGAACCATTACGATACGGCCATCATTCTCAACCAACAATCGATGGATAAATTCGAATCGGGAGTGAAGCCGGGCGGCATACTGTTGTATGACGGAAACGGAATTTCCCGAACGCCCGAACGCAAAGATATTCGCATCTTTTGCATCGATGCGGCCGTGGAAGCAGCAAAAACGGATCCGCGTATTTTCAACATGATTGTACTCGGCGCTTATTTGGCCGTTCGCCCTTTTTTGAAAATCGAAAACGTAACGGAAGGTCTCAAAAAATCGTTACCCGAACGACATCACAAATTGATTCCGCTCAACAAGCAGGCTATAACGACGGGAATGAACTTGGTGCGGGAAATCAAGTAACCGAACTCCGACAATTCATCAAATAGAACACACTTACTCCCGTTTCGGCAAAAACACGATTTCTGTAAATCACGTAGTAATGGCACATTGTTATCAACTATGCCTCGGGTCCATTCTCGTATTCGATTCCGAGGATTAAAATCCTCGGCTTGGTTATATCGTCCCTGTCGGGACTTTACGACCGGTACCGATATTTCGCCGATGACACAATACTGTCTCTTTCGAAAAACGAACTTCCCGTTCCGTATTTCGATCACAAAAATGCGTGATTTGCTCCGGTTGTTTGCAGTCGAACCGATTATCGTTTATCGATAAAATGATCCATTAAACGGGGCATATCGGCCATGTCGGCTTTCAGTGTCTTATAAAAAGATCGCGTGTTTTTCTTGTTTCGTTCCTGTTTGGGAATTATTCTGTTTACTCTGGATATTAATTCGTTTCGCGTATGCGCCAAGGCCCACATCGTTTCGGTAACCTGCTTCGGTTTGGTGTCGGGGTGAAAATAACCGAAAGCGAAACATTCGTTCAACAACTCGCCCGTAAGACCGTTAATGGTCTTTTTCAACATTCTTTTACTTGCCATGGCTTGTGTATTTATAAGTTAAACGCTTAAATGAGCTTTTACAAATATAACGTTTTTTTTCGAAATCCGGTATAAAAATTCCCGCTTTTTCGGTATCCCGAAATGCAAAATCGGCAACCGATCAAAATAGGTGTTTCGCATAAACGGACATAAGCATAAAATTTGAAAGTTTCTTGTGATATAATGCGAATTCGGAAGAGAAAAATCGAAACAAAACAACCTCTTTATACGTATATGATATTTTATTGCCGGATATTTCGATAACGTTCGGGATCGGCAATAAGTTTTATGTATTGTCGATTTTTAACCATAAATATTAATTTCACCATGAATATCGCTATTGTCGGAACAGGTTATGTAGGTTTGGTAACGGGCACTTGCTTTGCCGAAGTCGGATTGGATGTAACGTGCATTGATGTTGACAAAAAGAAAATAGATAATTTAAATAAAGGCATTATCCCGATTTACGAACCCGGGTTGGAAGAAATGGTTCACAAAAACGTACAAGTGGGCCGGTTACATTTCGGAACGGATTTGGCAGCCTGTTTAAACGACGTGGAAGTTGTTTTCAGCGCGGTGGGCACGCCGCCGGATGAAGACGGAAGCGCTGACTTGAAATATGTGTTGGAAGTAGCGCGTACCATCGGCGCCAAGATGAACAAATACGTGTTGGTGGTAACCAAAAGTACCGTTCCCGTGGGAACCGCCAAAAAAGTCCGTCAAGCCATTCAGGGAGAATTGGATAAACGAGGTGTTTCCATCGATTTCGACGTAGCTTCAAATCCCGAGTTTTTGAAAGAAGGAGCAGCCGTACGCGATTTCATGTATCCCGAACGCGTGGTGCTGGGCGTGGAATCGGAAAAAGCCGAAACCGTTCTGAAACGTTTATACCACCCGTTTCTGCTGAATAATTTTCCGGTAATCTTCATGGACGTTCCGTCTGCCGAAATGACCAAATATGCGGCCAATGCCATGTTGGCCACCCGTATCAGTTTCATGAACGACATTGCCAACCTGTGCGAAATCATGGGCGCCGACGTAAATATGGTGCGCAAAGGTATGGGTTCCGACAGTCGCATCGGTTCGAAATTTTTGTATGCCGGTTGCGGTTACGGCGGATCGTGTTTTCCGAAAGACGTAAAAGCCTTGGTTAAAACCGCCAAGGAAAACGGTTATCGGATGCGGGTTATCGAAGCCGTGGAAGACGTGAACGAACACCAAAAAAACATTCTGTTTCGAAAATTGTCCGATTATTACGGCGGCGATTTAAAAGGAAAAACCGTTGCCGTTTGGGGTCTTTCGTTTAAACCCGAAACGGACGATATGCGTGAAGCGCCTTCGTTGGTTTTGATTGACAGTTTGATAAAAGCGGGAGCCGTTGTTAATGTTTACGATCCCGTGGCCGCGGAAGAAGCCAAACGCAGAATACCGCATCAAATCAAATATTGCAAAGATAAATATGAAGCAACCATTGATGCCGACGCCTTGCTGTTGGTGACCGAATGGACGGAGTTCCGCATGCCTACTTGGTCCGTGGTGAAAAAAACCATGAAAAAATCGCTCGTTATCGATGGCCGCAATATATACGATAAGAAAGAATTGGCCGAACACGACATCGAATATACCTGCATCGGCAGGAAGTAAAAACGAATGCCCCCTTGAATTCCGAGTGAGGGTGTGTCAAAAGTCGAAAAAGCACGTCATTGCGAGCGATAGCGAAGCAATCTTCTTATGATTACCGGATTACTTCGTCGTACCTCCTCGCAAAGACGAGTTGAAAATTAAACTTTTGACACACCCTCCTTTTTATGCTTTACGATATACGGTTCCTTGAAAAATAGCAACAAGCTCGTTTTTTTCATTGACCACATCCACCCGATAGGTGGCAACGGTACGCCGTAACGATATTTCCGTTGCCTTTGCATATAACGTGCCCGACGATTCCGCTTTAAAATAGGTCATATTACTTGTCAGCCCGACAGCCGTTTGCCCGTGCGAATTCGATGCCGCAGCCAATGCGAGATCGGCCAACGTATATATGGCACCGCCCTGCACAATGCCCACTCCGTTTAAATGATACGGATAAATTTCCATTTTGGCGACCGCGCTTCCTTCGGATACTTCCGTTAATTCAATGCCCGAATGTGCGGCAAATTGATCTTTCGAAATTAATTCTTTTACATTCATATATACAACAACAAATTTTGTCGGGTTTGAAAAAATACGACCTTACCGTGGAACATCAAATTTTCTGCCATCGAACGGCTTGTTTTATTTTTTGTTCCTAAGCCCTCCCATATCTATGCTGACGGAAAAATGATCGGATGCTCCGGCCAAATGCCATCGCGATCGGGCATAATCGATATGAAAACGGGAAATATGAATTCCCAAACCCCACGAAAAGCCCACCATTCCCGTATGCGATTCCACTTTTAAGTCCTGTCGGCGGTTGTAGTTGTACCCCGCCCGAAGAATCAGTCCCCGAAAAGGAAAACATTCCACGCCGATTAAAATATGCCGCATGGCTTCGTCGGCAAACAATTCGAATCCGGTTTTGGTTTTACTCTCGTCGGGCTGTTTGCCCGATGCGGGATCAACATTCTCTTCTTCGTATCCTAACCGCGGTCGCTCCAAATGTTGCAAGAGCAACGAAAATCGGAACGGAGCGTGTTGCAACCGTTGCGAAATACCCAATTGAATTTCGAACGGCACCGGTTCGCGACCGCCGTCGGCGTATGCCGTCAACTGTCCGCCCATGTTGCGCAATACCAAAGCCGCCGTAAAAAGTTGATTGGGATGTCGATAAGTAATTCCGAAATCGGCCAACAAGCCGTACGACGTGTAACGTTCGAAAACCGACAACAACGGTTTCACGTTAACACCGACGAGCAACGTACTGTCCAACCACGGCAAAAATCGCGAATAAGTGAAATTGAAAGCATATTCGGCCGCCGTAAAATTACCCGTCAAAAGTCCCGACTCGTCGGCGCCCTTAAATGTTCCGTAATTGACATAATGGACTCCCGCCGCGAAATTCCCGATGCCGCGAAACGAACGGGCATATGCGGCATAACCGAAATTGATTCCGGCCAAATACCGAACATAATTGAGACTCATGTACCGGTTTGCGGTGCTGTCCAGCAAAGCCGGATTATAAAAAGCCGCCGAAGGATCGGATCCGGGTACGGCATTTATTTTTCCGCCCAGTGCGGCAACTTGCGGCGAAGGCGTCAGATTCAGAAAGCCGTACGTTGCGGTCCCTCCGACTTGAGCATGTACGGTAAAAGGCAAAAGGTAAAAGGTAAGAAGTAAGAACGAAAAATGAAAAATAGGGGCACGTTGCCAAACGCGCCTAAAAATCAACCATATAATACCCGGAAAATGATGCAAGGCATTCAATCAATAATCCTTCTTATCGTTTATCGCTTATTTCTTCCCTTCTCATTTATTCGTAGCTCGAAAAATATTTCATGAATTGCGAGCGTTCGTATTGTTCGGGATTTTCGATGTTTTTGTAATTCAACTTTCCGCGAAACTCGTCGATGCTTTTGTAATGATGTTCCTCCATCCACTTTTCCGTTTCTTCCCGAATGATTTTCAACAGGTCGGGACCTTTTTTGTATAACGCGGAACATATTTGTGTGGTTTGCGCGCCGGCCAACAGCATTTTAATGACAGCCGAAGCATCGCCGATACCCGTGGAAGCGGAAATTTGTATTTTTTCCACCGTTGCCGAAACGATGGACACCCAACGCAACAGATATCGGATGTCGGATGCGGAACTGAACACATCGGCCGATTTCAGCGTCATGGTTTTGATGTCGATGTCGGGCTCGTAAAAACGATTGAATAACACCACCGCGCCCGCTCCGCGATAATACAGTTGATCGACCATGTACGACAAGTTCGTGAACCGGTTTCCCAATTTAAACGCAAACGGTATTTTCAACGTTTTCTTTAACTCGGTAGCGATTTCAAAATAGGTTGCTTCGTATTTTTCCGATACTTTGTCCTTATCCGTAGGGATAAAGTACATATTTATTTCGATGGCGTCGGCGCCGGCTTGCTCCATTTTCAACGCATAATCCATCCATCCCGAAGCCGAGATGCAATTAACGCCGGCAATTACCGGTATGGAAACCGACTGTTTGAGATCGGCAATCAATTGCAAATATTCCGAAACGGAATGTCCCGATACATATGCTTGCAGATAATCGGCCGCTTCCGGATAATATTCGCCGGCATTTTGCAATGTTTGCGCTTCATGCAACATCTGTTCCTCGAACAACGATTTCAACACCACGGCCGCTGCTCCCGCGTTTTCGAGCTTTTTGACTTTTTCGACGGAATTGGTCAATGAACTGCTTCCCACAATCAACGGATTTTTCAACGGAAGCCCCAAATAGGAAGTACCAAGTTTGTTCATATTGATTTTTTTTTGGGATTATGATTGTACAAATCTACATGATTTTTGCGAAAAATTCACATTCGCCGGTACACGGGCAACGTTGGTCGGACAAATATTCAAAAACGGTGTGTCTCAACGGTATTTGACGAACACCGGACAAACGTTCGGGTAAAATCGGATTGTTTGATCGTCGATCAAAATTTTACGGCAATGTATGCCAAGGTCGAAATGCTGCTGAATTTATGGTAGAGTGTGTAATAGAAATTATCTTCGTAGGTCATTCCCAAACGGAAATTCACGCCGACTTCAAACGTCGGTCGTTTTCCCGTTCGTATTTCCGTTCCCAATCCGGTATATACCGATATGTTCCACGGCGCAATTTTGTCGGTTACCCGATCCGAGGTTTCGTCGAGTAAATCGTTCGGCGCACCGTCGAACTCCCACAGATAATAATTATCGGCGCGCGCAAAAAAATTGCGACCGAACGAAGGCCCCGCGACAAAAAACGGCTTGAACGGACTTCCTTTCAACGGTATCGCAAAGCATGCGGTTACCGGAATCTCAATTGTATGAACGGTCAGATTGGTGCGGTATAAAGTTTTGTTCAATTCGGGAATTCCGAGCATCGGATCGTCCTTGGCGTAAAAAAGACGCGGATTAAGCATGGAGCCACCCTTGTGCGTGTATTCGACCGATACGTGCGCGGCAAACCAATCTTTAAACCAATATTCGCCGATAAATCCCAAGGTAAACGTAATCCGGCTGTCACCCAACATGTACAAGTGGTGGTGGGTAAGATAGGTTGTTCCCGCACCGACTTTCGCGCCGAAGCGAAAACTCGTCGTATCAACGGTCGCCGCACGTAAATTGCCGGCAAAAAACATCGCCGATAAAAGGATAATGAAATATGACCTTCCGGTTATTCTCGGCGCAATCATCCGATCTTAATTCTCGTAAGAGGTCAATTGAAAAGAGATCGTTCGATTGTCTCTGCCGTTGGTAACGACTTTACCGGCAGCCGAATATCGAACATGAGAGTTCGTTTTTTGAACATTAATCGTATATGTCACATCCGAGCCGGTGGCGGGAACAAACAATCGAAATTCGCCGGAAGTACCGGTACGCACCGGTTGCATCACGTTCGTCGAGGTGTAATACAACGCCGCGGGCTTAAATTGATCCAACCCGCCGGCCAATCCCGAAAAAACCGAATGCATCAATTCGTCCGCATCCGGATCGATCCGCACCAAGGCATCGCTCACCGGCTCTTCCGTCAGCGGAGTGATTTCGGCCGAAACCGTTCCGTTGATGGTTCCCGATGCCGGCGCATCGACAAACACGGGAACCGCCACCACCGTGTTGTTACGTTCCGTACCCGACACATTGGTTGTTACCACGATCGTTGCGGTGACATATCCGTCCTTTTTCACGGAAAGGATCACATCGCCCCGAATAACCTTCAAGTCGACCAATCCTTCGGCAGAGGTCGTACCGTTTATTTCTTCGCCGCATTGCGAACCGACAACAACAAAACCGCTCAAATCGGCTCCGAAATCGTTAATGTCCCTCACCATCACGGTAAGTCCTGTTTTTTGTGCTTCTCTTTGCGCTTTCGTGGCATCGGCGTCGGTATAAATTTCCTTGGCGCACGACATCGTCATCAATGCGATCACGGTCAGTAATCCGAATTTTCTCATGTGTGTGTTCGGTAACGGGTCAAAAATTAAAATTATCGGGATCGGAACCGACCCTTTCCCCTTTGTCCAACGAATTAATGGCACGCATGTCCTCGTCGGCGATTTCGAAGTCGAATATTTCCGAATTCTCTTTGATTCTTTCGGGCCGGGTCGATTTCGGAATGGTTACCACGTCCGTTTGGATATCCCAACGCAAAACGATCTGCGATACGGTGCGTTTGTATTTGGCGGCCAAATCCTTCATTAACGGGATATCGAATATTTTGCCCTGCATTAAGGGACTCCAAGCTTCAAATTGAATTTTTCGGCTTTTGCAAAAATCCAACAACGTTTTTTGAATCAATCGCGGATGAAATTCTATTTGGTTGACCATCGGATTGATCTCGCATCCCGACATCAAATCTTCCAAATGATGAACATGAAAATTGGATACACCGATTGCCCGAACGCGCTTTTCCCGATACAGCCGTTCCATGGCTTTCCATGTCTCTTTGTTCAACGGTTTCGGCCAGTGAATGAGGTACAGGTCGAGATAATCGAATCCGAATCGTTGCATGCTCGCGTCGAATGCTTTGAGAGTAGTATCATACCCTTGATCGGAATTCCAAACCTTGCTTGTCAGAAAAATTTCGCTACGCGCGATGCCGCTTTGTCGAATACCTTCGCCGACACCGCGTTCATTTCCGTACGCAGCGGCTGTATCGACGTGGCGATAACCCGAATCCAAGGCGGTTTTTACCGATTGTACGGTTACATCGCCATCGGGAACTTTAAATGTTCCGAACCCGAGCATCGGCATTTCGACACCGTTGCTCAACGTTACGTGTAATTGTTTTGTCATGCCGGTCATATTCCAAATCCGTTATTTTTTTTCTTTCGATTTCTTTCCGAAGATTGAAAAATGTACGTAGTCCTTGGGATTTTCGCGCAAATCGACGAGCAATTTATCCAAATCCTCGAGCGATCGTTGTAACGCAGTGTAAACCGAATCGTCCTTGGCCATTTTTCCGATGGTACCTTGCCCCTCGTTGATCCCGGCCAACAAAACATTCAGTTGCGTTAAACTTTGGTTGGCCTTATCGACGGTATTTTTTACGTCCGAAGCGGCCAATGTTTCGGAAAACGTACTCAATCCGGAAATTATCTTCGAAATATCGTCGTTGCTTTTCTTCAAATTTCCCGATACCGATTCGAAATTGGTCAAAATCGAACTGATTTTTCGACGTTCAGAAACAACCATTTGTTCCACGTTCGCAATAATGCTTTGAATATTTTTTTGCGTATTGTCGTCGAAGGTATGTTGCAATACTCGAACCATCGAATCGATCGAAACAATCAGCCGATCCGCATTGGCGGCTATCGGCATCAACTTGTCCGAAACGGCGCTCATGATGTCGGGCGCCATCCTGCCCCGCAGGGTATCGCCCCTCTCCGCTATTTGTATACTGTCGCCCGGCAACAGATCAATCGATTTGGACCCGATCAGATCGCTCGTGATTACTACAACACTGTTTTTGGCAATCTTGTAACTCTTTTTGACGCCGATTTCGATCACCAACTTGTCCAACCGATCGGATGCGAAATCGATATCGCTCACCACTCCGACAACATATCCGTTTACTTTCACCGGACTCGATTTTTGCAAACCGTCTATTTTCGGAAAAGCCGAGTAATAATAATTATACGATGAAAACAAATTTCTCCCTTTCAGAAAGTTATATCCCCAAAAAAAGAGGAGAATAATCAACGTAACGATAATACTTATCTTGACTTCTTTTTTTACTTTCATGTGTCTTGAAAAACTTACCAACCATTCGATTAAAATCGGGGAACAACATGCAACAACACTCTTCGACCGATAATTGTTTGATGATGTTGTTGATTCTTCCCGAAATGAAACAACAAACTTACTCGATATTTTGCAAAAAAAAATTTAGAAACCGGTTAAAAATTTAATTTGTCCCTCCGGGACGCCAATTTTAAAGGACGTTTTTTCCATCCCGAGGCGTTGCGTCGGGCTAAATTAAATTAGGGTGTGTTAACGCATAATTTCATATCTTTGCAAAAAATGAAAATATGAAATTAACGGAAGAACAATATGATACAATTGCGGAATATTTTCCGATCCAACGCGGCAACGTAAGTTTAAGCAATTTGGAGATT
>JAVBNP010000020.1:0-12343 GCA_031551455.1 Bacteroidales bacterium
TTCCCGATCATACGGGTGATATTCCAACCAATCCTCACGAGATATGCTGGATAAACGGGGAGAAAAAATTTTCATGTAATCATCCTTTTGTAAGTTACAAGTTCATTTCGGTTGATAACAATTCATGCAAAAATAATCAAATTCGAATAAAAAGCGGTGAAAAATTTTCTTTTACATACGGACGCCTTTACCGACCGGTATCGAGATATGGCGTAATTTCGGATTGATCGACATTTATATAAAAAGTCTATATTTGCAAATAAAATCGAATAAGTGAAATTTCGGATAACCGATTACGATAAGGAAAGTTCGGCTCGATGCGGGGTTGTCTCAACCGATCACGGCGAGATCGAAACGCCCGTATTTATGCCCGTCGGAACACAAGGTACGGTAAAAGGAATCAATCAGCGCGACTTAGCCGATGATGTTCGGGCACAAATCATTCTCGGGAACACGTATCATTTATACCTTCGCCCCGGTATGGAAACGTTGCGGGGAGCGGGTGGGTTACATCGTTTTATCGGATGGAATCGCCCCATATTAACCGACAGCGGCGGATTTCAAGTTTTTTCGCTTTCGGATATTCGTAAATTGAAAGAAGACGGTGCGGAATTTCGTTCGCATATCGACGGCGCCAAACATTTTTTTACTCCCGAAAGCGTTACGGATATTCAACGAACCATTGGCGCCGACATCGTGATGGCTTTTGACGAATGTACCCCTTACCCTGCCGATTGGCAATATGCCAAGTCATCCATGGAGCGGACGCTTCGTTGGTTGAAGCGCGGGTTAAAGCGCTTCGCCGAAACCGATCCCGAATACGATTACTCGCAGGCATTTTTCCCCATCGTACAAGGCAGCATATATCCCGAACTACGACGACAATCGGCCGAAGAAACCGCGGCAGCGGATTGCCCGGGCAACGCCATCGGCGGATTGGCTGTAGGGGAACCGGCAGACCAAATGTATGAAATGATCGAATTGGTTAACGGCATTCTTCCCCAAGGCAAGCCGCGTTATTTGATGGGCGTGGGAACTCCCGTCAACATTTTGGAATCGATCGCTTTGGGCGTCGACATGTTCGATTGTGTCATGCCGACGCGCAACGGGCGCAACGGTTCAATATTCACGCGCAACGGTCCGATCAATATCAAAAACGAAAAATGGAAAAATGATTATTCGCCCATCGAGGAAGGAGGAGCTTCTTTTGTCGATGAAATGTTCTCGAAAGCATATCTGCGCCATTTAGTTATTTCCGGAGAAATGCTCGGGGCGCAAATTTCCAGCCTGCACAATGTCGCTTTTTATACGTGGCTGACGCGCGAAGCACAAGCAAAGATAAAAGAGGGTACGTTTTTACCGTGGAAACGAGAGATGGTTGAAAAATTATCCACTAAAGCATGAAGGGGTTGCGAACATTTAAATTAGGCATTCTTGACGGCTATATCATCAAGAAGTTTCTCGGAACATTCTTCCTTGCAATGTTGTTGATCATCATTATTACCGTTGTCTTCGACATCTCGGAAAAGATCGACGACTTTATCGAAAAAAAGGCCACGCTGAAAGCCATCATTTTTGAATATTACGTCAATTTCATTCCGTATTTCGTTACGCTGTTCAGTTCGTTGTTTACGTTCATCACGGTAATCTTTTTCACCTCCAAAATGGCGTATCAAAGCGAAATTATTGCCATTTTGAGCAGTGGTATCAGTTTCAATCGGTTTTTATATCCTTATTTTATCGGTGCATGTATTTTGGCCGGCTTTTCGTTCGTATTGAACGACATAATTATACCTCCCGCCAATAAACGACGATTTGAATTCGAGGAGACATACATCAAATCCCCCATCAGCTACATGCAGCAAAACGTGCACAAACAAGTAGAGCCGGGGTTATACGTGTATTTTGAATCGTTCAGCAATGCATCGGAAACAGCCTATCGGTTCTCGATGGAACGATACGAGGGCGACCGCATGACATCCAAACTGATATCGGAAAGCGCGTTATGGGATAAGGAAAAAGAAAAGTGGCGCATCAAAAATTACTACGTCAGAAATATCGATTCGTTGGGACATGAAACGTTGAGCGTCGGAGCAAGCCTCGATACCACAATCAATTTGCACCCTTCCGAGTTCAAACGGCGCGACAATTTTGTCGAAACCATGAACATCTCCGAATTGAGGGATTTTATCGACAATCTTCGGTTGCAAGGAGCGGATAATATCAATTTGTACGTTATTGAGTTGAACAAGCGCGTTGCTTTTCCCTTTTCCACGTTTATTCTGACGTTAATCGGCGTAAGTTTATCGACCCGCAAAGTACGCGGCGGCATCGGCATACATATTGCCATCGGTCTTGCCGTCAGCTTCATCTACATTCTGTTCATGCAATTTTCCTCCGAATTTGCCACAAAAGGGAATCTCAGTCCCGTTTTGGCAGCATGGGTTCCGAATATTATTTTCGGTATCGTGGGTCTTTTCCTGTACCGCTTGGCGCCCAAATAGGAAATTTTCGGGGATCAAATTCGGATATATATTAAGTCCGATTTTACACGAAAACCTATCGGGTTTTAAAAACCCGATAGGTTTTGACGCGATTTTTATAAGCATTTACAAAAGCCATACAGACCACCTTCATGGTCAGATTGGTTACATAACACCATTTTACGACATCCTTTACTCCAAATGCCTACATTTCAAAAGCTGCTCGAAAATCCGACAAATAACACGGCAATCATACAAATAAAATAGAACTTGCGCCTTTCAGAGTTATTTTATATAAAACAAACTCGGTTAAAAACGGACAGGGTTATCGGACAAAAACAAATACGACTCTTTACCGTTTTCGAAATGATATTTTTATTTCGTCGTTAACCGAATTTTTAACTGATGTTCATCGAAACAATATCTCGACGTATGCCTCGTAAGAATCATTCCCAACTTTAAACAACCCGGTTATAAAAAAGCGGACAAAATTTTCACATTTTATAAAAATAATATTAACTTTGCATGGTGTATAATAAACATTTGTTGCAAATCGGTATAAGGCGATCCGAATAATCTTATCGGAGCAAAAATTTAAACGCATTGATATTATCAAATTGCTTTTCAATTGTTTATTGGATTGACAAATAATGGCCGTCGGATTGCGGATGAACTTTACACGGCATTTTCTTATTGCTTAATTTTTGAGATTAATTGATTTACCGGACTATCCGGCGTTGAAGTATGAAATGTGTTGCTGCCATATTAATTTGGATATGTGTTTTTTGTTCGGCCTTTTCCGTCGATCGGGGAGCGAATTTTCCGGGCAAAGGGATTGAATTTTACGCTGCAACCGTACGGCAAAAGTACATCAACGAAGAATCCGTCGACATTTCGAAAGAATACGCGTTAAAAATCAAAGAAAAGGCCGAGGCAGAAGGAAACAAATTATTGTCGGCCGAATGTTCCCTGTTTTTGGCGCAAATTTGTTATCTGCAAGGCGAATACAAAAAATCTTTGTCGTACGTGCAACCGATCCCGACCGAAGCGAAAAAATTAAACAATAATGTATTGATGGCCGGGGCCTACGAGATGATGGGACATCTGTATTATTTGTTCAGCCCGGAACGTGCGCAATTTTATTATCGAATGTCTTGGGATTATTCCGAAAAATCGGACAGCATCAATGCCGTCATAAGCAGTTTGAGTAACTACTCCTTGTTGCAACGAAACCCCGAAAGAGCATCGAATTATTTGTTCGACATCCGAACCGAAATGCTTAATTCGGAACAACGCGCCAAAATCGGTTATTTAATCGCACGCTCGTTAATTGACGAAAATCGAATCGACGAAGCCGAATCGTATTTGGGCCCGTTGAAAGATTATCTTTCCGGCATATCCGGAGAATCCTTTCACCGCGCATTATATTTTCGGGAAATGGCTGTTCTGGCATTGAAAAGAGGACGACCGGAAGAAGCAAAAATCTACTTGGCCGAAAGCAACCGAATAACGGACCGGAATAAGTTTGTCTTGGTAAAAGCGCACAATTTCGGAATTGCATCGAATATCGAAAAGACGCTCGGGAACCGATACGGAACATTGGCTTTTTACAAAGACAGTGTCGCGTTGCGGGACAGCATCATGAATACTGCCGATAACCGGGAGCTCGGAAACGAATTGGTGATAAACTTGATCAAGGATCTGTCCGATCGGAGCATCATCGACCGACAAGAAAGTAGACCCATCACTTCCCGATCAATTGCTGTTTTGATGACGCTCATATTAATCATCGGAGCATCCATATTGTATTATTTGAAAAGTTCGAATTCCCGCAAACCGGAAAAACAAGATCGTACGGAAGCGGAGAAAAAAAACGAACCCCCGGATACCGATCCGAATTTAAAAGAACATTTGCTGAAAATCATGTTTCGGTACAAAAACGGCGTAAATCATTGCATCAAACAAATGACCGAAACCGCCGAAACTCCGGAAAAACATCAAGCAATCCGATATTTCGACAATTGGGGGAAAAGCATGAAAGATGCCGATAAATTTATCGATGACTTAATGCATTTGACCGAAAAACGTCCGAATATGACGGCACAAAGAAAGTATTTTCGGATACGCCCCGTTACGGAACGAGTCGTTCATTTGCACAAAATCATCTGTGCCGCCAAGCGCCTCAATTTTGACATCGATATCGATGAGGCGATCGAAGCGTATGGCGACGAAACATTATTTGCCGTTGCAACGGAACATCTGATGCACAAAACAACCAAAAACGGGTTGTCCGACGGCACCGTTCGGGTGTCGGCAAAATACGTCGGAAACGATGTCGTTATTCAAATTACCGATCCCGACAATCGGGAAATGTCCGTCGAGAAGAAAATATTCATGCAACGGGTACAATCGATCGATCCGAACGGAGAATACACAAAAACCGCCGACGGCGATTTCAATGTTTGTGCGGAGTTTGTCCGCCGCAACAACGGAAAAATCGGACTTGAAATCGATCCTGAATCGGGGACGTCTTACCGCATCGGCATTCCGAAATACGAAAATACGAACGCATGACGCTCTCGGGAAAACATATAAATCGATTATTGTTTTCGGCCGCAGTCACTTGCCTGTTGTTTACGGTCGAAGCGCAACCGACGGACGAAAACATGCCCGTTCCGACCGACACCGCCTATATCGAAATGTTAAAACGACGTATCGGAAAAGAAGTTTTCCCGGTGAAACAAAAACAGGATCTTTTGAAATTGGAAGATATCGCTCAACGGATTGATGATAAAGAATTGTCGGCCTTTTCGTGTAAACAATTGGCGCAAATTTCCTCGCTCCAAGCCGAATACCGGCAAACGATCAAATATCTGCAAAAAGTGATTCCTTACTTTGAACATACCGGTAACAAAAAGGCTTTGGTCGAATGTTATTGCATCTTGGGAAACATGTATTCCCTGCTCAGCATTGAATATGCCGATTCGTATTATCTGAAAGCTTCGAAATATGCCGACCCGTCCGATTCCGTTGACATCTTGATCAGTCGGTCAGTTATGGCAATTTATCCCGAATCCGAATTCGACAAGAAAGACCCTGCCCGATTATTCATCGGCAAAAAATTAAACGAAACGCAAGCGGGATGTGTCAATTATTTGATTGCCCATGCGCTGGTGAACGAAAAAAAATTTACGGAAGCGTTTCCGTATCTCGAAAAGGCGGCAGATTGTTTCTCCGAAATACCCGAACGATCATACATGGACGCTTTGTGCAAAAACGAATTTGCACGGTGGTACATCGGACAAAACGATTTCGAAAAAGCAAAACGATATTTGGCCGAAAGCAGGACCGTATGCGAACGAGATCATTTTATGCCGGCCTTGATGCATAATCTTAGGCTGACATCCGAAGCGGAACAAGCGGAAGGCGATGAGTTGAAATCGTTGTCGACCTATAAAGCATACATCGGTTTGCGCGACGACATTTTGGGAATGAACACCGCACAACCGCTCACGGATGTGTTGATGAGTAATTTGCTTTTGACTGACGGAAAACGGGCCGACAACTCGCGGGACAAGGTTTATCGCATATTTTTCATCGCTTTGTTGGCCGTTTTTACGATCGGGACGGCCGTATTGTTCCATCTGAGAACCCGAGTTCGGTATCACGGGGACGGCCGGCACATCTTGGCGGACATGCGCGAAAAAGAAACAAAGATGAATACCGCGCCGCAATGGAAACAATATGTTTCGAAAATCATGCTCTCCTACAAAAAAGGATTGGATTATTGCATTAACCGACTTTCGGAAAAAGATGTCGAATCCGCGTTGAAAAACTTGAATCGATACATCGACGAAACCAATCTGTTTCTCGAAAAGGTGAAAGAACGGATGGATATTTGGCCCTATGCGGATATTCGAAAGACAACGTTTGCCGCTCGCGAGTCGGTCGATACCGTGGTACACATGCGCGAAATTGGCTTTGCGGAAAAAAGACTTTGCGTCGTAAATGAAATCTCCGAAAATACCGTTGTTTTCGGAGATAAAATCTTTTTTGCCGTCGCATTCGATTATTTGTTGTTCCGAACGATGGAAAACGCAAACATTGCCGGCATCATTACCTTATCGGAACGCACGGAAGGCGACAAGGTTGTTTTTCTCGTTTCCGATCCCGCACACCGAACCGATCCCAAAGAAAAAGAAGTATTCGACGAACAAGTAAAAATCGGGATTTCCGAACATGAACACATGCATTCGATTTCCGGCGATTTGGGTGTTTGTATGGAATGCGTGTATCAAAACAACGGTTTCGTTCGGCTCGAATGTGTTGCTGACGGTGGCACACGGTATTGCCTCGGCATGCCGAAACAAAAACCGACCGATACTGTAAGGAAAACATAAAACGGTAAATATTATCGGGATGTTGACATTCGTCGAAAATCGGGATAATACAAATCGAATATTTTCGGTTGCCCGTTATGGTACAAGGACACCAAGCACCATCGAAAAATCATCTTTCGAAAAATCGGTTCTCTTTTACGGATATCGATTCGATCGCCATCATCAACGGCGTCATTTCCGATGCAGGTTGCTGTGCTTAATACCGTAAGTGAAATAGATGATAAACCCGATAACGGACCAACCGATCAATCGTATCCAAGCGCTTCCCGGTAGTGCAATCATTTGGAGGATGCAAATCGCCGCGCCCAATAAGGGGATGAAAGGAACAAGCGGTGTTTTGAACGGACGTTTCAAATCGGGTCGTGTCTTTCTCAATACCAAAATGGCGATGCACACGACGGTAAATGCCATGAGCGTACCGATGGAAACCAACTCGCTGAGAACATGCAATGGAAACAATCCCGCAAAGATTCCCGTCGCGATGCTTGCAAATATCGTAGCATTGTGAGGAACACCATGTTTTTTGTGCACTTTGGAAAACATCGGGGGTAATAATCCGTCTCGCGATATGGCATAATAGATGCGCGATTGTCCGAGCATCATCACCAGTATAACGGAACTGAGACCGGCGATGGCGCCCAATTTAATAAACGGACTCAACCATGCAAGGCCGGGACCGGTGCGATCAATGGCCAACGCTATCGGAGCGGGGACACCCAATTCCTTATAATTAACGATTCCCGTCAACACCGCCGTTACCACGAAATACAGAACGGCACAAATAATCAAAGACGCCAATATTCCTTTCGGCATGTCTTTCTGCGGATTTCGAGCTTCCTGCGCCGCGGTGGACAGTGCGTCGAATCCGAGATAAGCAAAAAACACGACACCCGCGCCGCGAAATATTCCGCTCCATCCGAAATGTCCGAAACTTCCGGTATTTTCGGGAATGTACGGTTTCCAATTGCCCGTGTCGATGTACGAGAGTCCGAAGCCGATGAACAGCAAAATAACGCCGACTTTAATCACGACAATAATATTGTTGATCATGGCCGACTGTTTGATACCGCCGATCAGCATGGCCGACACAATGCCCACGATGAAGATGGCGGGAAAATTAACAATGCTTCCCGTCCATAACCATTGGTTATTCACATGGTCGAACGTTGAGTGCGTCAATTGCCACGGTATATGAATGTTCCATCCGTCGAGCAAACTCATCATGTATCCCGACCATCCGACCGCTACGCTCGAACAAGTAAATAAGTATTCGAGAATCAACGTCCATCCGATAAACCAAGACGGAGCCTCGCCCAAAGTTGCATAACCATACGAATATACACTTCCCGCCACGGGAATCATGGCGGCAAATTCCGCGTAACAAAATGCGGCCATCACGCACCCGAGCGCCGACACAACAAAAGAGATGGTGAGCGCCGGACCGGCGTATTCTGCCGCGGCCTGCCCCGTAATAACAAAAATGCCCGTCCCGACAATAGCTCCGATACCCAATGTAACCAAATTGAATACCGAAAGATTACGCTTCAAACCTCCGTTGGCGTGATCCGATTCGTTGATCATGGCAGCAATGTCCTTTTTCTTAAACAGTTTATCTTTCATAAATAAATTTTTGCAAAAGTAGAGAAATTGCAACCTCCGAAGACGAATCAACGAGGTTTTTTTGAAAATTTTGCGAAAACATTTAGGATTTGTAATTTACGACGACAAATTCTACGGTTTTCGATAACGGGTAAGTTGCCATCGACCGAATTGCGACATGGTGCTCGACCTATTTTTTATGCAGGTTGCTGTGTTTGATCCCGTAAGCAAAATAAATGATAAACCCGACGACGGCCCAACCGATCAATCGTGCCCAAGCGCTCCACGGCAACGCGATCATTTGCGCAATGCAAATCAATGCGCCCGCCAAGGGAATAAAGGGAACAAGCGGTGTTTTGAACGGACGTTTCAAATCGGGCTGCGTTTTCCGCAACACCACGACGGAGATACACACAATGGTAAACGCCATGAGCGTACCGATGGAAACCAACTCGCTGAGTACGTGCAGCGGAAACAACCCCGCAAAAATTCCCGTCACGATGCTCGCAAATATGGTTGCATTGAGAGGAACGCCGCGTTTTTTGTGTACTTTCGAAAACATCGGAGGCAATAATCCGTCTCGCGATATGGCATAATAGATGCGTGATTGTCCGAGCATCATCACCAATATAACGGAACTGAGACCGGCTATGGCGCCTAATTTAATAAACGGACTCAACCACGAAAGGCCTTCGCCCGCGCGATCGATGGCTAACGCTATCGGAGCGGGCACACCCAATTCTTTGTAATTGACGATCCCCGTCAATACCGCCGTTACCACAAGATAAAGAATGGCGCAAATAATCAAGGAGATCAATATTCCTTTCGGCATATCTTTTTGCGGATTGCGGGCTTCCTGCGCCGCGGTGGACAGTGCATCGAAACCGAGATAAGCAAAAAACACGACGCCCGCGCCGCGGAAAATCCCGCTCCATCCGAAATGTCCGAAACTTCCAGTATTTTCGGGAATGTACGGGCTCCAATTACCCGTATCGATGTACGAAAGCCCGAAACCGATAAACAGCAGAATAACGCCGACCTTAATCACGACAATGATGTTGTTGATCAGCGCCGATTGCCTGATACCGCCGATCAACATGGCCGACACGATGCCCACGATGAAGATGGCGGGAAAATTAATAATGCTTCCCGTCCAAATCCATTCATTATTTACGTGATCAAAGGTTGATTGCGTTAATTGCCACGGTATGTGAATACTCCATCCTTCAAGCAAACTCATCATGTATCCCGACCATCCGACGGCGACGCTGGAACAAGCAAACAAATATTCGAGAATCAGCGTCCAACCGATAAACCACGACGGAGCTTCGCCCAATGTTGCATAACCGTAAGAATAAACACTTCCCGCCACCGGAATCATGGAGGCAAATTCCGCATAACAAAATGCAGCCATCACGCACCCGAGCGCCGATATAACAAAAGAGATGGTGAGCGCCGGACCGGCATATTCCGCCGCAGCTTGTCCCGTAATGACAAAAATACCCGTACCCACGATGGCTCCGATACCCAACGTAACCAAATTAACAACGCTGAGGTTACGCTTGAGTCCACCGTTGGCATGATCGGATTCGCCGATGATATCGGCAATGTTTTTTTTCTTGAATAGTCGATCCTTCATAAATAATTTTTCACAAAAATAAAAAACGGTGATTATCCCCGATACATTTACCCGAAAAAATTAATGCGAGGATCGTTTTTGATGTCTGACGACCATTTTTTAAGCCCCGAAGGGACGGTATAACCGATTCCGAGGATTAGGATCCTCGGAATCGGATACGGTAACCAAACCCGAGTCCCCAAGGGACGGCATATAAATTATGCCGTCCCTTGGGGACTCGGCAATCGTTCGGTGACGATTTTTCCGGCAGGGTTACAACTCTGCGCTTACATTATACCGTCCCTTTGGGACTTTGATGCGATGTCGTCGTCTCGACGATGCACCTAAATGCACGGGAGGTTTCGGGGTAATCCTCGAGAGGTTTAACGGAAACGCTCGCGAGCGTTTGGTCGAATGCCCGCGAGCGTTTCGGTATAAGCTCGGGAGAAATTAAGCGCTCTTTTCGTACTTCAATCCGGCAAGCCACTCTCTGGTGTCGGATGCCGGACGGAATTTCATTTTGCCTTCTTTAATCATCGATTGATGAAACTTGGCGGGCGATTCGGCGCCGAGGCTCGACAAACTGATGTAAAACGAACCGATGTCGCCCAAGCGCACCGTGCGGCCTTCGCTCAAATGCCGTTTCAGCAATTTGGCCAATTCGTTCAATACGGCCAACACATCGCTGTCGCTTACGGTGGTGGAACCGCCCGAAATTTCCTGCGCCAACTTTTTAAACGTAATATCGCCGCCGCTCTTGGCTTGCGCATAATACTTTTTGGGCGCCGCGAGATCGTCCGGTCGACCTTTTTCTACCAAAACATACTTAATGGACATAACAGTTTGATTTTTTAGTGAAACATAATGGTTAATGAACTCGCTTCTTGAATGTGTAATGCTCTCCAGACTGATTACGATGACGTATTCCCGTTAAGTGCTACACAAATGCTGCTCAACAAGGAACACTACAATACGTTATTTGTCAGGGAATATATCAACATAAACAGTATTGCTTCGTAATGTATCCAACACTGGGATATGCTGTCTTACTCTTCTCCCATTCAAATAAGTTTTAAACACGGTTTTTTTGTTTTTTGAGAATAATCTATCGTAATAAATCAATTGAAAAGAACATGTACCTGTAGGCATATGGGGTGTACCCTGAAAAAGAATATGCTCAAATTTGTACAAATGCTTCAAATCAATCTGAATAACAATATCTTTTTTGCCATTAGGCATTATCACATCATATCTATTTTTTGGATAGCCACCAAAAGGATTACCAATATGCAATGCCAACGTGTCATTCTCAACAATAAACAAAGTAAGGTTTTCAAGTTCTGGAAGTGTAGACCAGCCACCTCCCAAATAAACCGAATATACAGTAGATGTACCGTTGCTGATAGAACATTTCAAGGTCAATGTATCACCTGACAAATAGTAACTATCAATCTTTAATTCAACATTTTCAATCGGCTTAACCGTTTGAACAAAAAACAGTGAAATATAAAATAAGAAACTCATCGGAAATTAAATAAGAACATATACCATTTTAACACTGCGGGAGTTTTGCCTCCATATTCATATACATCGCGAATAAGTTGATATTCGCTAAACCAATCACGAGCCGACAAGAAATGCTTGTAACCTGTTCCCCCTGTTGAGCGGCATTTGTAATACCGCTCGAAACACTGCCGAATTTGCAATTCGGTACTTATCCTTTGTTTAATCATCTTACCGTCCTCCATTTCAAATCAATTTTATCGATTTCTATGATCGCTTCCAACCCGGCATAATTTCTTGCACTTGAATACAAGTAATCTTCCGGGTGCTTCACAATGCCCGCACGCACGGGATTTTCGTGAATGTACGACAACTTCTGCTCCGCAAAGCCATTCGAATAAATCAACTCGGCGTGATTTTCGTGTGTCCAAAGTTGATATTTGTCTTCTTTGTTTTGGCGTTTTGCGGCATGAGCAAACAATCGCAACATCCACTCCCATCTGCTTTCGATATCGGACTCAACGGTGCCGACAATCGCTTTGCTCGTATATTTCTTGAAATCGCGAACAATTCCGCTCAAATCGCCGATACCGCTGCATACCAACAGATGCAAATGATTGGACATAATCACGTATGCATAAATTTCCAATGACCTGTGCCGACGACAATATTCCAAACTTTCGATCAAAATATCCCGATACGATTTTCGGGTAAACACATCTATCCAATATACCGTTTGA
>JAVBNP010000292.1:0-26677 GCA_031551455.1 Bacteroidales bacterium
GCGGTTCCGATGCCCGGGGTGGCCCATTAACGGGGCAAAAAACAAACTTGCCCCTTTTCCGCCTAAATAAAAAAATCCCCCGGGGTGAGCCACCCCCTTATTTTGGATATTTAAAAAACACGACTCGACAGTGCGGGAATGTTGTCGCAAGCGGCTGATTTTGTCAAGGCTTCCGGCGCTTTGAGCGCGCTGTGCTATCGCGAGGAAATTGAGATGGCTTTGCGAACGCCCGAATTAGCCGGATTTCAGTTGCTCGATCTGCAGGACTTTCCGGGACAAGGAACCGCCTTGGTGGGAATCCTCGACGCTTTTATGGACTCGAAGGGAGTTATCAAACGCGAAAAATGGACGGAATTCTGCAATGATATCGTTCCCTTGGCATTGTTTTCGAAATATTGTTGGACAAATGCCGAAACTTTTGTCGCCGATATTGAGGTTGCCCATTACGGAAAAGCGGATTTGTCGGCGGAAGAAATAATATGCTCGTTAATTTCGCAAGAAGGTAGTGTATTGTTTGAACAAACATTAAATAAACGGGATATCGTACAGGGTAAACTTAATCCCGTTCAACGTATCGAAATTCCGTTGGATAAAATAAACAAGCATCAAAAACTTACATTTTCGGTACAACTTAAAAGCTCGGGCTATCACAATGCTTGGAATATTTGGGTGTACGCTGCGGGTGGGAACGACATACGCGAGGGAATTATCGGAAAGGTAGGGGTGACGCGCGACCAAAAACAATGCGACCAAGCTGTTCGCGAAGGCAAAGCCGTGTTGTATATTCCCCGACGATTCGATATCAAAATCCGTTCGGTATCCGGAATGTTCGTCACCGATTTTTGGAACTATCCCATGTTCAAGAAAATGGCCGACGAACGAGGCGTAGAATCGTCTCCCGGAACATTGGGTATTCTTGTCGATCCCGATCATGCCGTATTTCGTGCCTTCCCGACGGATTTTCATGCCGATTGGCAATGGTGGAACATTGTAAAAAAATCTCGCCCGATGATACTTGACTCATCCTATCCCTCGGATTACAAACCGATCGTTCAAGTGATCGATAACTTTGTCGACAACCGTAAGTTGGGATTAATATACGAAATACCCGGTTCCGGCGGGAAAGCGCTTGTTTGTTCATCGGACTTGTTTGCCGTAAAAGACGAACCGGAGGTAAAAGCATTGTTTAACAGCCTTGTTGAATATCTTGAATCTAATTAAAATATGTTTGTTTCCCGACAATACTCTTTAAACATGAAAAATCAGCATGAAGTAAATCCGGTTACCGTTAAATCCGGGCCGAAAACTATAAAACTCGTTATCATGAATAAGATTTTCCTTTTTTTCATTTTCTCCCTTTTATGCGATACTGTTTTGTCGCAGGACTCCGTGCGCAGGCAAACCGCTTATTCCGTTCGTGAAAAGACGGAAATTGTCTCCTTGAACGGTACTTGGGATTTTAAATATATCCTCGGCGAAAAACTGCCGAATGTTGATACCGGATTTTATGAACCCGGATTTCAAATGACTGATTGGGGAAAAATCAATGTCCCTTCTCATTGGGAGATCGCCGGGAAAAGCAGGCTTCGCTACGGATGGGAAACAGAGGCGGGTAGGGGACTTTACCGTACCTTTTTTACGGTTCCCGGGAATTGGGAAGGAAAACATGTTTTTATCCGTTTCGACGGAGTGCTTTACGGATATAAACTTTATGTAAACGGCCGATTTGCCGGCGAATGGAACAGTTCATTTAATCCCTGCCAATTTGATATCACTCCCTTTATCAATCGCGATGGTCCGAATTTGCTGGCTGTTGATGTGACAAATCGCTCCAAAGGATGGGAGTTTGACACCAATGATTGTTGGGGATTGACGGGAATATTTCGGGATGTGGAGTTGTTTCCGGTACCGGAGCTGCATTTCAGGGATCTGGTTTTTCGCAGTTATCTGAGCGGGGATAACGGAGCTCTTCTGAACTTTGATGTTGATGTTTCCGCTTTCAATCGGGTGAAACCGGGATCAAAAGTTCAGATCACGCTGTTCGATCAAGCGATGCGGAACATTTGTTCTTTCAGTGAATCGATCGTGCCCGGAAAAGAGAATTACCGATTCGAAAAAGAGGTTCGCAATGTTAACTGTTGGACTGCGGAAACCCCGTATCTGTACACGATGACGGCGAAAATTCTCGATTCCCGGGGAAGGGTTGTACAGCAGGTGCGTGAAAAAGTGGGAATTCGTGAAATTTCTATCGAAAATGGGATCTTTTTGGTTAACCGCAAACCGGTGTTGTTGCGCGGCATATGCAGCTTTGAAATTGATCCTCGCGTAGGACGCGCACTCACGGACTATGAGATTTTGCAAGATCTGACAATGATGAAGGCTGCCGACGTTAATTTCATTCGGACCGCGAGCTATCCCCACCATCCCCGTTTTCTCGAACTGTGCGATGAGATGGGCTTTTATGTGGCGTGTGAAGTTCCGTTCGGATTCGGAGAAAAGCATCTTACGGATCCGGATTATCAAATCGATCTGTATAACCGAGCCGAAGCTACTTTGACTCGGGACAAGAATCGACCTTCGGTTATTTTTTGGACCGTAGGCAATGAAAATCCCTATACCTCGCTCGTGGAAAAAACACTTATGTATGTCAAAGAAAAAGATCCGACTCGTCCTCGGGCAACTCCGTCCGCACGATTGGACTTCTTGCGCGATTGGACAACTTATTCGGATAATATCGATATTTATGCTTTCCATTACCCGGCTCCGGAGCTGTTGGATAGTTTGGCGCCGTTACTGAAAAAACCGGTCATTCTCACCGAGTACTCGCATTCGCTCGGGTTGGCATTTGAACACCTTGAAGCGGTTTATGACCGAATGCTGAAATACGACCATTTTGCGGGAGGAAGTATTTGGCACTGGGCTGACCAAGGCATACTTATGCCGAAAACGAGAAAAGAATTTCTTGCCGATGATGCGCCGGTTATGGGCGTATGGAAGGACACCTTGACATACTACAACAGTTACGGCGACAAAGGCACGGACGGGATTGTTTATTCCGATCGATATCCTTCGGAAGACCTTTGGTATATGCGAAAAGTATACAGCCCGTTTATTATACACAATAAAGAGTTTACGATTTTGCCCGGCAGGCAGCGGATTTCGCTTGAAATTGAAAATCGCTTCGATTTCACGTCCATGCAAGGATACCAAATCAAATGGCAACTGAAAGGCTATCGAGAGAGTTTTGCTTCCGGGACCTTGTATTCCGATTTATCTCCCCGAAAAAAAGGAACGCTGGAATTGGATCTTACGATACCTTCCCGAGACGAAAATGTTTTTTGGTTGGAGATGGCTTGCATATCTCCCTCGGGAATACAAGTTTATGAAAAGAACATAACGCTTTATGTTAAGGAAAGGTTGTCGTATTTGGATGTTTACCGAACCGGTCTTTCTTCACCCGTAAAAATCAAGCGTAAAAGCGGTAACGTTTTTGCTTCCGAATCATATTCGTTTGCTTTGGGACGGGACGGGCGGGTTGTATTCAAAGGACCCGACGGTCAACCCGTTATTGATGGTTTACCGGTACTCCGGGTCGGACGTAAGCCGTCCATAAGTACGGCGTATCAAACGATTCGACGCAAAAAGGCATTTTACTGGAATCCTTACCTGCTTACACCCCGCTTGCTTTCTCACAAGACAGAAAATACGACAAACGGGATATCCTTGGAAGTTAAATACCGTTGGGACCGACAGGAAAAACCGGAAGAATATGTTGATGGTAAAGTGATTTACCGGTTTGCTCCCGATGGGTTGCTTGAAGTAACCTACGAACTGGAACCGGTCAATGGTACTGACGCCTTTTTGGAACTGGGGTTGGGCTTTGAATTGGCTGCGAATTTCGATATATTTCGTTGGGTCGGAGAGGGGCCGTTTGCAACAACGCCCGGTAAAAACGCTTTTAATGAACCGGGTGTGTGGGGACTTCACAAGGACGATCTGCGATTTTCCGGAAACCGTGCCGATGTCGATATCGCATTGTTTTCCGCCGGAACATCCGCATCGGGTTTGGGATATATCGGTAACCGAAATCAATTGGGCGTGGAGAACATAAATGGAACGATTGTGCTGACGGATAACCGTTGGGTTGTCGGTTACGGAACCAAGAGTACAAAAACGGGAGCGGGAGAAAAACCCGTTTCCGAAATGGGACGTGTACGGGGAACTTTTTATTTGGTTCCGGTTAACTCGAAATCCCCGGTTTTCAATGACGTATTCGATCCTTCCAAAACGATTGTTCCCGAAATACCCTTTGAGAAGAGTTACGGATTTTAAACTCTTTGTAAGATCAAGATATAAGCTATGGTTGAAAATCAACCGACTTTAATTCAAACATTTTGGCTAAAATAAGTCATTTTGTCACTTTGATGCATTTTGTCAATGACAAAATGTCGCTATTTGGTTTTGTGTTTTTGAAAACAAGGTGCTTATAATGAATCGATTGTGTTGTTTGAACAAAAATAACGGCATCAATGTTGAAAATAACATAGCAGATTTCATTATAAAATTAAATATTTAGGAGGATTAGAAAATGTTAGTAAAAAAGCACAGTAATTATCTGCCGACATTGGCCGGCGATTTTTGGGGAGAAGATATGCTTCCCGACTTTTTGGGCAATCAAGATTGGAGTTTGACTCCCGCTGTCAACATTATCGAAAGCGATAAAGACTTTAAGATTGAAGTGGCTGCTCCCGGTCTAAAAAAAGAAGACTTTAAGGTACATGTGGAAAAAAATCTTTTGGAGATTTCGGCCGAAAAAGAGGATAAAAAAGAAATTTCGGAGAGCAAGTATCTTCGGAAAGAGTTTAGTTATTCGCAATTCAAACGGACATTCAGTTTGCCGAATTATGTCGATGCCGACAAAATCACGGCTTCTCAAAAAGACGGTGTATTGATCGTGGAAATTCCGAAAAAGGATGAAGCAAAAGTAAATCCCAAAAAACAAATCGAGATTTCGTAATCCGAACGTGAAAAATAAGAGGTTGCTGCAAAGCAGCCTCTTATTTTATGTCGTAGAATGCAAATTTTTTTTATCATTCGTAAAATGAACCTCTTATTCTTACGTTTGTAATATCATAATACGGTTGGCATATCGTTTGCCATTGTATGTATTGTCAAACACAAATATGTATTTATGAAATATTTAAAAGTCATTGCATTATTGTTTATATCGGCAGCTATGATATTTTGGAGCTGTAACGATAACAATAATGATAACTCGAACGGTACCACCAAATTGGAAGTAAGATTGACCGATGCACCGGCATCGTATGATGCGGTAAATATCGATATTCAAGAAATAAAGATCAATGCCTCGGATTCGGAAAATTCGGGTTGGCAAACACTTAATGTACTGAAACCGGGTGTTTACAATTTGCTCGATTTTCGTAACGGAGTGGATACGCTTCTTGCTTCGCAGGAAGTGCCTGCCGGAAAAATCAGTCAAATACGCTTTGTTTTGGGGTCGAACAATACCGTCGTAAAGGACGGGGTTTCTCATCTGCTGGCGACACCTTTGGCTCAAACAAGCGGTTTGAAGTTGAATCTTCATACGGAGCTTGTTGCCGGCGTTACTTACAGGCTGTGGATAGACTTTGACGCCGCGCGTTCGATTGTTGAAAAAGGGAATGGCGGTTATTCGCTTAAACCGGTGTTGCGCGCTTACACGGAAGCAACAGGTGGAACTATTCGCGGGAATGTGAAACCCGCCGAAGCACTGCCGATTGTGTGGGCTGTGCTCGGACAGGATAGCGTCATGGCACAACCCGATATCGCCGGAGATTTTCTCATTCCGGGCTTAACCCCGAGCGCTTCGTGGAAAATAGGATTTGATGCCAACGCTGCCACGGGATATGTCGATCGGGTGATTACGAATATTTCGGTTACTGCAGGAAAAGTAACCGCATTGGATTCGGTTGTTCTGGAAAAGTAAGATTTTTTGAGTTAAGTGTAAACGGGTAGCTCCAAAGAGCTATCCGTTTCTTTTTCAAAATACTTATGCGGAGTAAAAGAAATTTGAAAAGAATGGATTAATGATTTTCCGATCAATAATTTTTTCGTTTTGTAAGGACGGGTGTCATTCCTTTTGGCCGATAAAAGGAAAAAACTTATCTTTGTTCGAAAAGATCCGAATAAAAATAAGGTCTTTCGAGATACAAAATAATGATTAACGGTTCCAAATGTCGACGATTTGTGTCGATTGCAGGTGAAATACGAATAATAATCACACTAAAAATAAATTAACATGCGTCTCATCATTCAACCCGATTACGAAAAAATATCCCGTTGGGCAGCAAATCACATTGTCTCGAAAATCAATGCATTCGCACCGACGGAAAACAAACCTTTTGTTTTGGGATTGCCCACGGGCTCATCGCCGATCGGGACTTACAAGGAACTGATTCGTCTGTACAAAGCCGGTAAAGTTTCGTTCAAAAACGTGATTACATTCAATATGGACGAATATGTGGGAATTCCGCGCGAACATCCGCAAAGTTATTATTCGTTCATGTGGAACAACTTGTTTGCTCACATCGATATTCCGAAAGAAAACGTGAACATTCTGAACGGCAATGCTTCTGATTTGGCGGCTGAATGCCAACGCTACGAGGATAAAATCAAATCGTACGGAAAAATACAACTCTTTTTGGGCGGTATCGGTCCCGACGGGCACATTGCTTTCAACGAACCGGGCTCGTCGCTGTCGTCGCGTACGCGTGTCAAAACATTGACCACCGATACCATCATCGCCAATTCACGCTTTTTCGAAAACGACCTCGCGAAAGTTCCCAGAACGGCGCTGACGGTGGGCGTAGGAACCGTTCTTGATGCGCTGGACGTGCTTATCATCGTCAACGGGCACAATAAGGCGCGTGCGTTGTATCATGCTGTGGAAGGCAGCATCAATCAGATGTGGACAATCTCGGCATTGCAAATGCATCCGAAGGGGATCATTGTATGCGACGAAGATGCCACGGCCGAATTAACGGTGGGAACATATAAATATTTTAAGGATATCGAAAAAGAAAATTTATTGTAAAATATATTTTTTGCTGCTTGTATCAATATAGTATAAGCTGTTGTGTCTCCGACATTGGGAACATCTGCAAATTATGCGTTTTTTGAAATCATAGGGCAAAATCGCACATAGCTTTTTTCGTTACTACGTTGATTACATCGATCATCTTTTTTTGAGCAATGATGCACTTGTAATTTGTCGGCGCCAAAATATCTCGATTGAAAAAACATTCCATGTGGCTTTTTACAAAGTCATAGCCGGCTAATTTCGAAAATCCGATGCCTGCGGAAAAACGCGGATTGATGTCGATTAAGTAATATTCGTCTCCGTTGGAGATAAATTCCATGTTAATGCATCCGATCACATTCAATTTATTGCCAACATAGTTTACCAAGTGTTGCAATTTATCGCATTTGAAAGTTTGAATGGTTGTTCCCGCCCCATTTTTGGTTCTCAATAATTCTTTTCTCGACATGCCGAAATCATTGCCTGTCAGAGGTGATCTGACATAATCAACAGTACATATCGTTCCGTCAAGTACTTCTTGAAATATGTAATTATCGGTTATACTGCTGTTGTTTAAATCTTCTAAGGCATTGATGTAGAAAATGCCCTCGCTGCTTCGTCCGTTTTTGGGTTTGGCAATCAGAGGAAAATACGATTTAAAATTTACCTCTTGTTTTGAGTAAGTTTGGATGTGTTTAATATTCGGGTCTTTGGCAAAGAGTGTGTTTAGCTTCATTTTATCTCTGGCCACGGACAAAAAATAATCACTCCCGATGGTGATGAGAATGCCCGCATCTGAAAAGAAATGTCGTTCTTGAGCGAAAAAATCGACGTCGATATCTGTCAGCGGAATAATCACATCAACGGAATATTTTTTACATACGGATGTCATGAACGAAAGAAATTCTTTTTTGTTTTTCACTTTCGGCGCTTTTAAGACTTCGTCAAATTCCGAAGATACCGCGTGCCATTCCCGTGGGTAGATATCGCACCCGATGATTAGTCCTTTATTTATTTCCCGTAATGATTTGACAGCACAGTCCGTTGAAAACGATCCTATTGAAGTTATTAAGATATTTTGTTTCACTTACTTGTTTTTTGCGGTTATTAAAGTCGCCCAAATTTCGGAGTAACAACATTTGTTTGTGCTATATTGCATGTAATATAGCAAACAAGTGTATTTCGAATAGTGTTAAATTTTTTTTAATAATTTGACTTATTTTAGATAAAAACACAATAAGGTCTCCATAAAAACGATTGATTGTAATAATACAACACGGCTTATTTTGAATTGTTGAGAAGATAAAATCAAAAATGAATGTGAGAATCGAATCATCGAGAGCCGTTCGAAATTGCAATATTGACAAGACAATTTTCGGGTTGTTATTAACGCGCGGTGATTAACAAAAATATGGAGATGGATTTGGGTGGATGTAGTGAATTTGTGACAAGAATGGGATTTAAAACCATACACAAAACGCCCGTTGTCGATTTTTCGACAACGGGCGTTTTGTGTATGACGTCGTTTTTAAAAACTATTTCTTCTTATAACCTTTATCGCCGATTTTCGATCCCGAAAGCGGTTGGTACGAATTATTCGGATCGACTTGAGCATCCTTTACGGTTGCATATCTCAAGTTTCCGGTTTCTTTAACTTTGGCTCCGTTTTCCGTTCTGATATATAAGTCGGTTTCCCACTGAGATCTGTTTTTCAGCAGCGATTCAATAAAAACATTATTTTTGATATCGTGTGCGCCGTTCACTCGGGTATCTCTTCCGTTTATTCGCATGGAATACCCGTCGGTGTGAACAATGGTGTTATTGGTTATGGTGAGAGCAGCCTCGTCGTAGATGCCCATTCCGTTTGATGTCGTGTTGACAAATAAATTGTTGTTGACAATATGCGGTGTGTTTCCTTCACCTGAACCGAAGAATTGAAATATTTCGCCCGCGCCGTCGTGAACATAATTGTCGTGCGTATTGGTGTTGGTCGTGCGTCCGCCCACGAGGATTCCGCCCGAATGGTACGAAACGCCGCCGGCGCCCCATTTGGTTATTTCATTTTTATAGATCTCCAACCGACTAATCGCGGCGGTCTGTATTCCATCGTTACCGATGTTTTCCAAATAATTGTTGTATATCTTCACATTATTCCATAAAATGGGACGAACGTATTTGTGTCCGGGTTTTTGAACGTTTTCTTCGGCGGTATATCCGTTTCCTCGTTCGTCAAAACCCCACAGCTCCGCCGTATGCCCGATATACATACCTTCATCAGCCGTTCCGGATATTCTTACATGATGAATCGACAGATTATTCAGTTGCGTGTTGGGATACCACGTTTTGGAGTCGTTGTAATCGGGATTGGTTTTGGCCATAATGCCGATACCTCCGTTTTTGATGGTCATGTTTTTGATTTCCGCATTGTCGGAAAACTCGCACAGATCGATGGTAAAATACGAGGAGCGAGAACCGGTGACGGAACCGTCGAGAACGAATTCGGAAGCGCTTTTATCGCCTCCTGCCGAAAAATAATGACAGTTGGCAAAACGTATTCCCTGTCCCGTTCCGCCTCCGCTCCATGAAGGATCGCCGATGGTAACCGTTTCGCCCGGATAATTGGTGATGCGGATGGGCTGTGCGGAAGTACCCTTCAATCCGGAAAACCAAATATTTTTAAATTTCCCTCTGAGATAAATAATATCACCCGGTTTGTATGTTGCTGCTTTTGCGGCATCGATCTCCACACGTCCGTTTTTGTCCGGAGTCAACGTATATGTTTTCCCGCTCCCTGCCGGCTTCTCTTCGGGTTTATCACTTGGTTCATCATCTGTCGGGTTGTCTCCCGATTCTTCGTCCGACTCTTCGATAGGTGATACGGGGTCTTTAACGGGATCGTCGGAACAGCTTACCGTTGTAAAGCCGCAGAATAATATACTAACTAGGAAGTTAAATGCAATCGTTTTCATTTTTTACTTTACATTTTTAAGTTTGGCCGTTTCCATAAAAAAACGCAAAGGTAATATAAAAATTATGCCGGACCCGGTTTTTTTATGAGAACAATCGGGTATAGCACTTTGTTGTAGATAGATACAATAAAAATTATCTCTTTTTGTAACCGGCGTTGCCGATAGTTGCATCGGGAAGCGGTTGATAAAAATTGTCGGGGTTTACTTTGGCTTTCTTTACGGAATCGAACCTTAAATTTCCGGTTTCCTTCACGGTCGCCCCATTTTCCGTTCTGATATAGCCATCCTTTTCAAAAAAAGATCTGTTTTTTAACAATGATTCGATAAAAACATTGTTGCTGATAATGTGATCACCCGTTCGTTTGATATCTCGCCCGTTTATTCGCATGGAATATCCGTCCGTACGAGCGATCGTGTTGTTGGTTATTTGCACGTTGGCGCCGCCGTAAATACCCATTCCGTTGGAAGTAGTACCTACCAACAGATTATTGTTGCAAATATGTGTTGTGTTCCCCTCGCCCGAACCAAAGAATTGATACATTTCGCCGTATCCGTCGTGCACATAATTATCGTGCGTATTGGAATTGACCGTACGTCCGCCCACAAGGATTCCGCCCGAATGATAGGCAACCTTGTTGGAGCCCCACTTGTATACCTCGTTCCCGTATATCTCCAAACCGTTGATTGCCGCGGTTTGTATCCCGTCATTACCCGTTCCTTCCAAATAATTATCGTATATTTTTACGTTGTTCCACATAATGGGCTGTACATACTTATAACGGGGATTTCTTTCGGTCACGTCCGTTGCATTAAACTGCTCGCCCTTGTCGGTCCAACCCCATACCTCCGCCGTATGTCCGATATACATTCCTTCCTCCGATGTGCCGATGATCCGTACGTTGTGGATGGATAAATTATTCAATTGCGTATTGGCACCCCAAGTCTTAGGATCATTGATTTCGGGATCCGTTTTGGCCATGATTCCCATGCCGCCGTTGCGGATCGTTATGTTCTTGATTTCCGCATTGTCGGTAAACGGTTTCAAGGCAAGGTTAAAATACGCATATCGGCCTTCTTTTACGGAACCGTCAAGAATAAACTCCGATGCATCTTTGTCGCCTCCCAAAATGAAGTAATGACAATTGATCAAGTGCATGCCCTCGCCGTACGAGCCTCCGTTCCATGACGGATTGCCGATAACGACCGTTTCGCTGGGATAATTGGAAATGCGGATGGGCTTTTCGGGTGTGCCGATCAAACCCTCGATCCAAATACTCGTAAATTTCCCCCGAAGGTAAATGATATCGCCCGGCTTGCACAAACGAGCCGTTTGCGCATCTACACCCAACCGACCGTCCTTGTCGGGAGTGACAATATGTATGTTATTGTTTTCGGTATTCTTTTTTTGACCGATTGCAGTCGTTCCGATGCAAAACAATACGGAAAGAATCGTCAACAGTCGGAATTTAGCTTTTAGAGCGTACATTTTATTTTCTATTTAAAATACAAAAATACGGAAAATATTTTCTTCAAGGAAATATTTCGACAACAATGCTTTACAGCGCCTTTAGGTTATCCGCAAAACGAATCGTTACGGAACCAAATCACGATTTTTTCGTTCTGAGAAAGGAAACCGTTTTGGTGAAAAGATGCGGAGAAATACACGCCGGATATATCCATTTATATTCGCTTTTCGACAAATGCTTTTTCAATATTTTTCGGGTATCGCCGTAACGCAGATTTTTCAAAGACATGAGTTTGAAGTCTTCAGGCGATAATATTCCGGCATTGCCGTATCGCAAAATGTCAAATACGGCGATCATCAAGAAGAAGGTAAGTTCCGATCGGTACCGGTCCTGCAAACCTTTTTCTTTGAAGATGTCCCGTACCATTTTTCGGGCTTTCAATACATGAACGTATTGCTTGTCGGAAAAAGAGCCGGATACCGACGATGGTCTGAAAATATAGTAATATTCCTCGGCCGTACACGAAGCAATGACCTCGGCCGGAAAAGTCAAAGACAACAACAGAATGGAGTCTTCGTTGTGGGTGATGTCCGGAGGACATACGAATGTTCGTTGTGCAAAAAGTTCACGCTTGAACAGGCGGGCATGCATGTAGAAGTCTTGGTTCCGGAAACAATCATGAAGAAATTCGTCTCGATTCTGCACTTTATTTCCGCGAATAAAAAATTTCTTTTGATCTCGGATAACGTGAACAACGGTGCCGTTGACAATATCTGCGTTTGTTTCGGTAATTTTATTATTCAATACTTCCAACGCATACGGGGGAAGATAATCATCGCCGTCCAAGAAAGTGATACATGCGCCTCGCGCATTTTCGATACCGGTTTCACGGGCGTGGACAACGCCTCCGTTCGGAATATCGATGACGCGAACGCGCGGATCGGTTGCTTCGAATTGTCGAAGAACGGTTAACGATTGATCCGTACTGCCATCATTGATGCAAATAATCTCGATATCGTGAAGCGTTTGGGTAACACACGATTCTAAACATTTAACGAGATAGTTTTCCAAATTATACACCGGAATTATTACGGATACTCGGATCATTCTTTCATTTATGATAAAATTGTTGCGGCCTTACACTTTCATCTTCGGCTGCATTAAGCATATTCTGCAATATTCATTCCAAATTGGAGTATCTGAAGCAGAATGAAGCAAAAAAATACAAACAAAGTAAACGAAAATTGATTGTATGCCGGCGGGACGAAAATTTATTATTATCTTTGTTTGAATGGAATAAAGAGATAATGCAATAATTGCATCAAGCATGAATAAGGTACTCGGATTAAAAAATTTTTTGGTTAAACTTTTTAAAATAACCATCATTCGTTCTTTTTCATTTTTATACTCCCGTTCTCTTCCGTTGCCGGAGAGGGTATTGATCGTTTCTCCTCATCCGGACGACGAAACGATCGGGTGTGCGGGATTGATCCAAAAACTCATCAGCGAAGGTAAAGACGTACATGTGGTGATGCTCACCGGCGGGGAAGGCGCTTATGACGCTTCGCTGATCGATCTCGCCGCATTGGTTGCCAAACGGCGGGAACTCACCGGGAATGCCGCAAAGATAGCGGGACCGGCACTCGATAAATTTGTTTTCTTCGATTGGGGCGACGGGAAATTGCGCGAAGCATTGGCGAACGAGTCGAGGCAAAAGGAGTTGCTCGCCGTCATCAACGGAATAAGCCCCGCGGCGATTTTCGTACCTCACATTACGGAAGGACGGCCCGACGAGGATCATGTTTGCGCGGCGAAAACTGTTTTGAAAGTTGTTAAAGAGCATGGTTTACCGATAAATGTGTTTTTCTATTGCGTTTGGCTGTGGCAATTATTGCCTTTCGGCAAAATCGGTTCGCTGAATTGGACCCGATCTTACGTGCTTTCGATGACCAAGCGGCAGCAGAAGATCAAAAAGGAAGCCGTGGATGCGTATGTGAAACCGTTGACTTCATTCGGAAAACCTTATTCGGGAGTGCTGCCCAGAGCGTTAATATATGCCGGCAAACGGAGAAAAGAACTATATTTCGAAGCCGGCGATGCCGAATTCGGACAGGCAGGCGCTGAACAGAAAAAGTGATTTTTTCCCGAACGATTTCCGGAAAAAAGCCGATATTCGCCTGAGAAACGAGGCCGTTGCCATAAACAACCGGGGAAATGCGCACGCGGGATACATCAATACGTATTCTTTTCGGGATTGGTGTTGTTTTAATATCCCGCGAACATTTCCGTGAAACAGGTTTTTGAGCGACAGGAAGCGGATATCCGCCGGCGACAGTATTTTTACCGCGTTTCCGTATCGCACGATGTTGAAAACGACAATCATCAGAAAAAACAAAAGTTCTGATCGGTATTTTTCTTCGAGTCCGGCTTTTCGAAAAATGTCCAATGCCATTTTACGTGCCGATAAAATATGGATATACTGTTGGTCGGAAACCGATCCGGAAACCGATGATGATCTGAATACATAATAATATCCTTCGGCCGTACAGGAAGCGATTTTATTTGCAACGAAAGCCAACGACAGCAGTACGATGACGTCTTCGTTGTGTGTGATTTCGGGAGGACAAAGAAACGGTCTTTGCTCGAAAATTTCGCGTTTAAACAGTCGGGCCGGTAGGTAAAAATCTTGATTTTGAAGAGCGCTTCGAATAAAATCATCTCTGTTTTGCACCGAATTGCCGCGAACAATATCTTTTTTTTCTGCCCATCCCACGCACACAATCGTACCGTTAACAATATCCGCTCCGGTTTCGACGGCCCTTTCGTAAAGTTTTTCCATCGCATTTAACGGAAGATAATCGTCGCCGTCTACACACGTAACATAGTCGCCGCAAGCCTTTTCGAGTCCGGTTCTGCGGGCCAACACCACTCCTTGGTTCGGCGTATCGATCACGCGAATGCGCGCGTCTTCCGATTCGTATTGTCGGAGGATCGACAACGATCGATCTTTGCTGCCATCGTTGACGCAAAGAATTTCTATATCGCGAAATGTCTGATTGATGCACGATTCAACGCATTTAGCGATGTAGTTTTCCAAGTTGTATACGGGAATGATGACGGATATGATTGCCATGTGTGGTTGATCGTAAAAAATTTATTCGACTTTTTTGGTCGAAATGATGCGGCCGTAAATTTTATTAACATTGTTTTCCCAAGAATGAGAATTGGCCAACGCTATTCTTTTCGCTCTTTTCTCTTCATTGTCCTTGTTTACGGCATCATCTACCGCACGAAGATATTCGTCGAGGTCGGTACAATTACTTACGCATTCCTCGAAAATCGCCATGGTTTTGGTTTTGGTGGCAATCGTCGGCTTTCCCAAAGCCAAGTACTCATCAATTTTCCGCGGATAATTTCCGATGGTTAACTCGTTTACTTTTTGCGGATTCATGCAAACGTCAAATGATGCAATATAAGCAGGTATTTCTTCCGGGTTTTTATTGCCCAAAAACCGGACGTTATCGAGTGTGTGCAACTTATGTTTTACAAAAAAATCGTCTTCCCCGCCCACCATCACAAAGGAATATTGAAGCCGTTGACGGGCCAAATCGTATATGAGATCGGCGTCCAAGCGGAGGGAAGTGACCCAGCCGGTGTATCCCACGATCGGCCGTTTAATCCCGACCATATCTTTCGGGATATCGTATTTTTGATCGGTATTGTAACTGCTTAAATCCAATCCTTGACCGACATCGTATGTATTGGAGTTATATGGTCGCACCGCGGCGGCCAATTCCTCGGAGTTGGCAACCACCAAATCGCTTTTGGCGCACAACTTCGGTTCCAAGCGGTTCGCATGTCTTTTCCAATAATCGATGCTGCCGAGATTGTCTCGCCGATAATACACGAATAATTCGGGACGGAGCATTTCCTTCATATAAAAACTGCGGTATATATCGTTGTCGCAAAACAGCGTAAACTTATCCATGCCGAGTTTGCGGGTCGTGGCAAGAATGTGGCGGGCAATCTTCCGATTGTTGTACTTGTTCACCGCATCAAAAATGAACCCCGATTTGAATTTATTGACCGGCAAAGCGATAAAAGGACAATCCAACACCCAAAGGTTTTCGTTGATTTGCCTCAAAGGCGGTTTTTCCTTGCGCAGCACTTGTTGCCGATATTCAAAACTGTCGCCTTTTCTCCGGTGCGTCAATAGGTCTATCGGAGTATTGATAAACAACACCCGATTGTTTTTCGACATTTCGACGGCAATGTCTTTAGCATTGCATCCGAGCGGTGCATCCCAGTGCAACAGGCAAGTAACGACAAAGTTGCCGTTTTTTATCGTTTGCGTTGAATCGATCATGTGACGTAAAAATTAATATCGGAGGTTTATATTGCAGAATTATGACGGCTCGATCGCTTTTTTAAATAAGCCGTAAAATATTTTCTCGTCAATTTAAAGAAATATGCGATTTGATACGGAACGGTATCTATTTTACCGGAAAGTGCAAACTTAATCATTTTTCGGTAATCCTTAAAAAGATAGTTACTTTCGGTCAGTTCAAGAAAACGCAATCCGATAATATCTCTGAAATATTTTTTTCTTAACGATTTGCTTTTGTTTCCGAAATGCGGAAATAATTCGTTCAAATAAACTTCGTTTTCCCGCAATCGTTGTTCGAGCGTTTTTCCCGTCCACACACCGCCTTGATGCAACCGATACACACCGAATACGTCGGGAAAGACAAATCCTTTGCCCCGTTCCAGTGTAACGGCATAAAGAACGTCATCTTTGAACCGGTTGAATCGTTCGATGCCTTTGAGGCAATCTTTCCGAAAACAGACGGTGAGTAACCACAACAAATACTCGTCATAAACATTATTCAACGTCACGGTTCTGCCTTCGGGGTATTTGGCCATTCCGCGGATCATCCAGTCTTGCTCCCGCAATTCGGGTTGATCGCTCTCAAGCACCATATACCGGCCTCCGCAAATGGTATAGTCGGGGTGACCTTCCAAAAAGTCGACCTGCTTTTGCAATTTCAACGGATCCGTCCAATAATCGTCGCCCTCGCACATGGCGATGTATTTGCCGCGCGCCCGTTCGAAATTGTATTTACTGACAAAACTAATCCCTTTCGAATATTGATTTTCGGTTTGGTATATCGGCTTAAAAGTATCGGGGTATCGTGCTTCGTATTCGCGGATAATATCCGGCGTTCCGTCGGTGGACGCATCGTCATGAACTAAAATTTCAACCGGAAACGCCGTTTTTTGCATGATGAAGCCGTCCAGACATTGGCGGATATACGGTGCATGGTTGTAGGTAATGCAGCATATACTGACTAACGGCGGATTTTCGATCATGACGGTTTACAAACGAGGTGTTTCATGAACTAAATGATGCTTGACGTAAGCCGTCGAATATTTACCGGTCAACTTGAGAAAATAAACGATGCGATAAAGGAAAGTGTCCGACCCGCCCGAGAACGTAAATCGTATCATTTTCAAATAATCTTTAAAAAGATGTTTGCTTTCCGTCAATTCGAAAAAACGTAACCCGATGATGTCTCTGAAGTGTTTTTTTCTCAGCGATTTACTTTTATCTCCGAAACGCGGATACAATTCGTTCAAATAAATCTCGTTTTCCCGCAAACGGTCTTTAACGGATTTTCCCGTCCACACACCGCCTTGATGCAATTGATACACGCCGAATACGTCTTGAAAAACAAATCCTTTGCCTTTTTCCAAAACAGTTGCATAAATAACATCGTCTTTTATATGCTCGAATCGTTCGATGCCTTCGAGACAATCTTTTCGAAAACAAACGGTGAGCAACCACAACAAATACTCGTCGTAAAAATCATCCAAGGTCACGGTTCTGCCTTCGGGGTATTTTGCCATTCCGCGGATCATCCAATCCTGTTCGTGCAATTCGGTTTTTCCGTCCTCAAGCACCATGTACCGTCCTCCGCAAATGGTATAATCGGGATGACTTTCCAAAAAATCGACCTGCTTTTGCAATTTCAACGGGTCGGTCCAATAGTCGTCGCCTTCGCACATGGCAATGTATTTACCGTCGCAGGCCGCGAGCGTTTCGTAAAGATTTTTGCACATTCCGATATTTTTGTCGGGAAGGCGCAACCTTATTTTATCCGGATATCTTTCCCGATATTCAAAGCATACTTGACGGGTATTGTCCGTACTGCAATCTTCCCCGATAATCAGTTCCACGGGGAAATTCGTTTGTTGCATCAAAACGCCTTCGATGGCGCGGGCAATGTAATTTTCGTGGTTGTATGTGAGCATGCACACGCATACCTTCAATTCGTTGTTCGCTCCCGTTTTTGCAAATTCCATGTTACATGTCGTCGTTTACCGGGTATGTCAATATTTTTCGCGACCGCTCTTTAATGGGTTTTGCGGGCACTCCCGCATAAATCATCCACGGGTCGAGGTTTTTTTTTACGAAACTCATCGCTCCTACGGCAACACCTTCGCTAACGGTTACGTTCGGCGAAACAATCGTTCCCGCTCCGATCTGGGAAAAACGTTTGATGAGAATCTTTCCCGTGGTTAATTTCGTATATTCCTCGGGCGCCATCGGGCTGATCATGTGTTCGCCCGAAAAATCGTCGGAAGCGCTGAAAAGCATACAACGGGGCGAAAGTCCCGTGTAATTTTCCATTTCGATACCGAAATGGCCGTAAAGCGCAGAGTAAGCCGAAATATGAATGAAGGATCCCAATTTTATGTTTCCCGAAAGGATGCAAAAATCGTCAATGCGTACATTACTGCCGATTTCGATGGTTTCGGGATCATAAAATCGGGCGTTACGACTGATAAACACATTATTGCCGATGCTTTTGAATTTCAATGACGTCAATTCGTCATTCGTATAAAAAGAGTTAATCATATCATTAATCTGATGCAACAATTTCGATTTCCGAAAGGAAACCGAATCGATTTGTCGAAACGTTTCAATAAAACGTCAAGGGTGTATTGATGTCGGAACCTGTATCGTCGTTTTGTCGAAATTATTCTTTACTGTTCGAGAACAATTTTTTTTTGCAATAAGCCGCAAAATACTTTCTTGTTAACCCTGAGAAGTAAACAACATGAAACGGTATGGTGTTCAATTTACCGGAGAACACAAACCGTACCATTTTCATGTAATCTTTAAAAAGATGGTTACTTTCCGTCAATTCGAAAAAGCGCAACCCGACGATTTCCTTGAAGTATTTTTTTCGCAACGATCTGCTTTTATCAGCAAAATGAGGATATAATTCGTGAAGAAACACTTCATTTTCCTGCAATCTCTGTTTGATGGTTTTACCGGTCCATACACCGCCTTGATGCAAACGGTATACGCCGAAATAATCGGAAAAAACAAATCCTTTGCCGTGATCCAAAGCAACGGAATAAAGAACATCATCTTTACCGAGCTTAAATTTGGACATGTCGCTAAGACAATCTCTTCGCACGCATATTGTAAGCATCCACAATAAATAGGTGTCAAAATAGTCATTCAGATTGACCGTTCTGCCTTTGGGGTACTTTTTCATTCCGCGGATCATCCAATCCTGTTCCCGCAATTCGGGTTTGCCGTCCTCAAGCACCATATACCTTCCTCCGCAAATGGTATAATCGGGGTGACTTTCCAAAAAATCGACCTGTTTTTGCAACTTGAGCGGATCGGTCCAATAATCATCTCCTTCACATATCGCAATGTATTTTCCGAGGCAAGCGGCAAACGTATTCAAACCGTTTTTTCCCACTCCGAGGTTTTTTTCGGATAATACCAACTTAATTCTGTCGGGATATTTTTCTTTGTATTCCAAACACACTTGGCGTGTGTTATCGGTACTGCAATCCTCCCCGATCACCAACTCCACGGAAAAATTCGTCTGTTGCATCAAAACGCCCTCAATCGCTTGTGCAATAAAATTCCCATGATTATATGTGATCATATAAACAGAAACAACAGGAGGTTTGATATCGTTCATCTGTCGGGATTATTTAAAATACAGTGCCATTATAAGATGCTCTTCATCCTTGTCGCCTATGATCTCGAAGCCGCTTCTGCGGTACAATTCGACCAATAGCTTATTCTTTTTTTGCACCTCAAATACTACTCGTTCAAAGTCTGCTTGTCTTGCGGCTTCAACCACCATTTCACGAAGTTTTTGAAAAACTTTGTAACTTCTGTATTCGGGTATGACCGACATATTGAGAACAAACGCGTCTTTTTTATTTACGTCGTTGATATACACGGCAACATATCCGACTAATTTGCCATTCAACCATACCTCCATGGTCCTTGCCAGAGTACGTATTTTGACCACATAGGTGTCAAAATCTACCATAGTATGCAAAGGCGGATCAAATAATTCGTCGGACTCTTTGAAAAACGATAACAGGTCTTCCGTTGTGGCTTTATCCACAGCATATTCAAGATCAATTTGGCTCATGGCTTTTGGTTTTTATGGTAAGGTATATGCAGGCATTTGATTTTAGAATAACTCATATTGCATCAACAATTCGTTTGTTTGTTTCGGGGAATTAAACATCAACACATCCAACATGGAAAGATTGGGAACAAACGGATTGTTGTACTGCTTGTACTCAACGGGGTTTGCTTTCAAAATGTACAGATCGATGTCGTGCCGCTTGAACGTTTCTTTGTCGTACAGTTGGGTACTCGTCCACATGTTGATATATTTATCGGCTTTCAAAACGGTGCAGAAATCGATTACTCTTTCTTGAGCTTTTAATGAATGGTCCAATCCGTCGATTTCGGACAGATATACAAATTCCGTGTTGAATCGGAGATAATCGGCAATGAGCATTAGACTGTTACCCACTAATCGCGCTACGTTTTTATCTTCGTAACAGATTATTTTCTCGATGATCGGGAAAACGGCTTTGAATTGAGGCGCTTTGCTGTAACATACCTCAACGGTTCTCAAGAATCGGCTTTGGTCTTCGGCAAAGGATACTTCATTGAATTTTTTCAGCGAACTTTTACTTATCAAGGGCAAAGTGAACTGATACTCTTTTCCCTGCATTAACAATTTATTCCGGTTTGCCCAACCCGCCGTACCGAATATGAACTCGTCGGCAATTACAAATTTATCCGATGCCTTAATCAATTGAAAATAGGTGATGTAAGGCAAAAAAAATGGCTGATTTCCTCCTACGGTCATAGAAAATTATGTAAAATTAAACACTACACCAGTTCATATTGGAGCAAAAATGTTCGGATCTGTTCCACGGAATTAAACATCAGCACATCCAATATGGACAGATTGCAAACGAACGGATGACCGAATTGCTTGTATTCGATCGGTTTCGGTTTCAAAAAATGCAAATCGATACCGATTCTTTCGAACAAAGCACGATCATACAGTTCCATGCCTCCGATCGCGTTAATGTATTGCTTTGCTTGCAATATGTTACATATCTCAATGATTTTTTCTTGGCATTTTAACGAGTTGTTCTTTTCTTTTATATCCGACGAAAAGATGAACTTCGTATTCATTTCAAGATATTTGCAAACTTTGATGACGCTGTTTGCGGTATATTTAGCCAAGTTTTTGTTTTCGTAACAAACAATTTCGTCGATCATCGGGAAAACATCCGAAAAGAAGGGGGCTTTTTTATAAGCGGCTTCTATCGTTTTCAGCAATTTCGGCTGGTTGTCCGACAATTCAACTTCATTGATTAATTTGTTTTGACTCGCATCAACGAGATTGATGGTAAACAGAAAGTCATTGCCGTTCAGCAGCATCTTGTTTCGATTAATCCATCCGCGTTTGATGTAATTTACGTCATCGTAAATGACGTATTCATCAACGGCGTTGATTAATTGAAAATAACCGATGTACGGCAAAAAGTAGGGTTGCATAATACCGAGTTTCATCATTTCTTATTGCTGTTAATCCAAGTTAATCGATGCCAAAGCCCTTCCAAGGGTCCTTGTTTGTGACTTTTCAGCCACCATTTGCATAAAAATATCTGAGTAAAGAAAATGGCAATACCAATGGCAAAGCTGATCGTAAATCCGCAACTAGGCGCCATGTACAACCCGATCGGGAAATAGATGAAAGCTCCGAAAATCGATTGCGAAACATAGTTCGTTAAACTCATTTTACCGTAATACCGCAAATAGGAAGTTATTCTTCGAAAAAATTCATTTCGATACAATAATACGAAAGTGCCAATCAATATTACGGTAAAGGAAAGTTTCTGCCACATGTCGAAAACTTTACCGACGGTTTGTGCCGATATGGAGGATTCGTCGGGCGTTAACTTCGATTTCGCCAAAAAGAATGCGATACACAGAATAGGCGCTACGATCAATGCTTTTATCCAAAGTCGTTTACCGGTTTCGGAGGTTACAAACAATTGTTTTCTCCCGATCAGCAATCCGATCAAGAATAATCCGGCCTGTTGAAAAACTTGTCCGCCGTATATGGCATAAAGCAAACTCGTTTTTTGGCCCAGAGTAACGTTCTGCCAAATAAAATTCGGAAAATTACTTTCTTTCGCGGTTGCCATTACTTTGTCGAACATGTCGAATATTCCTTTCCATTCCGGCAGGACATATGCGGGATCCATCAAATGCTTGACAAAATGATACCATTCCAACGGTCCCGACAAAAGAACCAAAGCCGTAATTAAAACCGCCGTATTGCTCCATTTTCGAACAATAACCAATATAACGCCGACCAAGGCGAATTTAAGCAACACATCGCCGGCGGGAAAAAAGGCGGCATTTATCGTCGCAAAACCGATCAACAGAAATAATCTCCATAAGAACCGGTAGCCGAAATCCTTTCCTTTCATTTGTTGGTTGGCGTACTGAATGCTGAACGTAAAACCGAAGAGCATGGCAAAAATGGCGTACGCTTTTCCCGAAAACAAATAAATAGTAATTTTATTGACCAAACCATCCGACATATTCAACCATCCCGGTTGTGAGGATGCATCCGGATAAACGGGAAGATTAAAATGCTGTAAATTATGCAGCAACAGAATAGCTAAAATGGCAAAACCCCGTAAAGCATCCACTACTTCAATGCGGGGTGCTTTTTGTAAAGCGTTTTGTGAGGTCATATCGTCTTTTGTCACGCCTTATTTCTTAAGATGGTCAATACCCTTTCTATTTGATTGGGCCCGAGTTCATGATGCATCGGCAAACAAAGTACTTGCGAAGCTGCTTTCGTTGCTACGGGCAAGTTTGCCGGGTTCGCTGACGGTAAGCCCCTGTACGTCGGAAAATCGCTGATCAGCGGGTAAAAATAACGACGCCCGAAAACATGATGATCGTACATCATTTTGTGCACCTCGTCGCGTTGCATGCCATATTCTTCCGCATCGATCAAGATGGGAAAATAACCGTAATTATGTTGCAATCCGGGTATTTCCCGTAAAAAACGAATGCCTTTAATATCTGCCAATCCTTCGCGATACAATTCCGCATTTCTTTTTCGTTTGGCGATTGCTTCATCGACCAATTTCAGCGAAAGCAATCCGAATGCGGCCTGCACCTCGTTCATCTTGGCGTTGATGCCCGGTGCCACAACGGTGACTTCATCCGCAAAACCGAAATTTTTCAAATAATCGATCCGTTGTTTCATCTTTTCATCGTGGCAAATAATCGCTCCGCCTTCAACGGTGGAATATACTTTGGTGGCGTGGAAACTGAGGACAGACAAGTCCCCTGCATTCAACAACGATTCGCCGTTTCGGCGTATGCCGAAAGCATGTGCGGCATCGTAGATCACGCGCAAACCGTATGTATCGGCAATTTTTTGAATTTTTTCCGTATCGCAGGGGTTTCCGTAAACGTGTACCGGCATGATGGCTGTGGTGGCGGGCGTAATGGCCGCTTCGATCTTATCCGGGTCCAAATTAAATGTTTCCGGTTCGATGTCCACAAATACCGGTTTGATGTTGTTCCACCACAATGAGTGGGTTGTGGCAACGAAACTGTAGGGTGTCGTGATAACTTCGCCCGAAATACGCAATGCCTGCAGGGCAACCATCAAGGCCAACGTTCCGTTCGAAAACAAATTCAGATGCTTAACACCCAAATAATCGCATAAGGTTTTTTCCAATTCTTGATGATACAGTCCATTATTGGTAAGCCATTTGCGTTGCCATATTTCTTCCAAATACGGAGCAAAATCTTTCAAATCGGGAAGTAACGGTGAAGTTACCAAGATTTTGTCCTGCATTTCCAATATCTTTTTTTCTTGATCTATCTTATCCTGCCGATCCATTGCTTCAAATTATTGTTGTTAATCCTTCTTTCTTGTTCGAAATTGTCACAAAGCATATACATTATACGGTCGATACCGTAAAAAAGTTATTAAATCTCACCTTCGGGAAGGTAATATTTTACGTATTGCGTGCAATACAATTTGTTTCATTTCCCGGTAATCGGATTGCCCCGCTACTTCGTATGCGCCGACGGTCAATACGGCTCCGGCCGCTATTTGCAGAATGATGGTCACCCAATTGTTCCATTGCAGGAACGTGATGCTCCAAACGACCAATGATACGACAAGGGCAACCGCAAGCAACGGCAGAATGTCGGCCAATTGCGCTTTAGCGGAATAGTTGATCAACTTTCCCGAATAGGCGCTGTTGAGGAAATACGCAATGACGGAAATGACAACGTTCCCAATCAACAATGCCTCGACCCCCAAATAGATGCCGACGAAAATAAGCGGAATGTTAATCGTTTTTTTGATAACTTCCAATTTCAGAAACAGATCCGACCGACCTTTTACGGTGATCGCATTCAGATTCATGGCATGCAACGGATAAAACATTGCCGAGAAACACATGATTTGAAGATACGGTACGCAAGGCAGCCATTTCTCACCGATAAGAATCGTTATCATCGGTTGGGCTGTTGCCGCCAACCCCAGCATCAACGAGAAAGTGATCATCATGGTGCTCTTGATCAATTTCCGGTACGCCGACTTCAGTTTTTCGGGATCGTCCTGTATGGTGGCCAACACGGGGTAGGAAACCCGCTGTATGTTGGTGGTCAATGTCGAAGAGAAAAGGTTACTGAACTTTTCGGCTTGGGTATATTGCCCCAAGGTTGCAGGCGAAAAGTATTTCCCGATAATGGGATAGTAAATATTGCGAAAAGCAGTGTCCAACAAGGCGGACAGCAATAATTTATACCCGAACCCGAATAGTTCCTTGAAACTTTTGACTGAAAAAACCGCAGACGGACGCCATTTGCTCGTCAACCAAATGAGTATGGCGGTAAACATCGGCCCCAAGATACTTCTCCAAACCAAGCTCCAAACGCCGAATCCTTTATATGCCATTACAATGGCAATGGCGCCCGCGAGAATATCCGAAGTTGCCGATATTTTAGTTTTGGTTTTAAAATCGATGTTTTTGACCAAGAGTGTCAATTGGATGGTGCTTGCCGCATTGATGATCAGCACCAACCCGGCAACTCGCAAGATTGACGTAAGCCGAGGTTCGTTGAAAAAGACGGAAACATACGGGGCGCAGGCAAACAACAGCAGATACAGACATACACCGACGGCCAGATTGAAAAAGAATACGGTACTGTAATCGGCCGGGGTACAATCTTTTTTACGGATCAAAGCTGAACCAAACCCGCTGTCGATAAACGTGATCGATAATGCCATGAAAATGGCGATCATTCCCAACACGCCAAATTCGGACGGATCGATTAATCGTGCCAATACCACCATCACCAAAAAGGAAATGCCTTGGGTGGTCACGTTATCGATCAGACTCCAACTTAATCCGTATAAGGTTTTTTGTTTTAAAGACATGTTATATATTTATGAGGGGAGGCCGTAATCAACTTCTTCTTTTGGCTCGTTCCCAATTTACGTTCTGTTTTTTCTTGATGTATCGGAAAAAACCGAGATACACGGCCAAGTTCATAATGAAGAAATAATACGGTACGAACAATATTTTCAGTTTGATTTGACGATTTTCCAAGAACCAACCGATGAGCGCCATCGCATAGAAAAGGACTTGCAGCCAAAAGACGACGGGGAAGAAATTGCATGAAAAGATACCCGTTTGCAACGCAAGAACGAGATTGCTTGCGAGCAGCAACAGCAGGCACAAAGGCGCCAACGTCCATCGTAACACGCGGTGCGAGATGTATTGAAACGAAAGGATTCCGTATCGGAAGATATTCAGCAGGTAAGCCAATCGAACAATGGATTGAAACCCTCCGGCAGCGATGCGGATCTTTCGTTTCAGTTCTTCTTTTACGCTGGCCGACGATGTTTCGCAAGCGTATGCTTCGGGATCGTATTGCGTGGTATACCCTTGCATGGCGATGCGCAACGAAATAATGAAATCGTCGAGCAACGTATCCTTTTCCACTTCGGTGAAATATTCGCGACGAATGGCGAACAGTTCTCCGGCAGCGCCCACCACCGAATATAGCCGCGCGTCATAACTTTTCAGAAACGATTCGTATTTCCAATACAGCCCTTCACCGGCTCCGGCAGCCATATCCTTTTCGTTACCGAAGATCCTTTTTTCGCCGGAAACACATCCCACTTTCGGGTTGGCGAAAAGGTTGACGATACGCCGTACGGATTCTTTGCCCAGCATGGTGTTGGCATCGGAAAAAATGACGATCGGCGTCGTGATCAATTGTACGCCCCGATTCATGGCCGCAATTTTACCGGCACGTTCCGGTCGATGGTGTACGGTAACATTCGAATATTGCCGCAAAATGTCGGGCGTTCCGTCGTCCGAGCCGTCGGTTACCCACACCAAATGCAACTTATCTTTCGGATATTCCAACTCCGTCGAATTGTTGATTTTTGCAGCCACATAGTCTTTTTCGTTATAAGCGGCCACCAAAAGCGTTACATCGGGAAGGTCTTCGGCAACGTAACGTATCGGTTTCCCTTTCACGGCCTCTTTTATTTTAACCATCAGCCACAACAGAATGCCGTATCCCGCATACGTGTAGCATACGATGAAGATCGACAACCAAAAAACGATGATGAGGAAACAGCACATTTCGAAAAATTTTAAAATGAAAAAGTGACTTTTTATTTTTGAGACCTCAGAGGTTTTCAAAACCTCTGAGGTCTTTGCTTAAGGGTGAAAAAAGAGTATGC
>JAVBNP010000213.1:0-14555 GCA_031551455.1 Bacteroidales bacterium
AGATTGCTTCGTCGTTCCTCCTCGCAATGACGTTCATTTATGACTTTTTGAACTACACCAAGCAAAAACGAACGAATAAAAACAATTTTCCCGACCTTGTTCCGATAATTTTAGAACATAATTTCAACGTTTAAGGCACATAACTGTTTAAGATATGACGTTCGGATAAATGCCGTGCGATTAATTTAAATCGTTTACCGTGTGTTGCTTATGCCTATTCGGAATATACCGTGTTTAAATCCGAAATTCGACCGACGATCGGATAAAAACACGCCGGTGTATATGCTTATTGGTTAAACGATTAAATTTTGTGTACTTTTGTCGGATATTTTCATAAAAACGGGCTTATGTATGATTTTATGGAAGGGCGTTTGGTGGAGTTAACTCCCATCTCGGCTACCTTGCAAACCGGAGGAATCGGTTATCTGATCCATATTTCGCTCAACACCTATACGGGGTTGCAATCTTTTCGGAATTCCGATACGTTGTGTAAACTTTATCTGCATCATGTGATCCGTGAAGATGCTCAACTGTTGTACGGTTTTCTCGACACGCGGGAACGTTCGTTTTTTCGTCTGTTGATTACCGTATCGGGTGTCGGGGCTTCAACGGCCCGTATGATTCTTTCGTCGCTTTCGGCCGGTGAACTGCAAAAAGCCATTGCCGAAGGTAATGCCGGAGTGCTGAAAAACGTGAAAGGAATCGGGCTGAAAACCGCGCAACGCATTATTGTCGATTTAAAAGACAAAATCGGCCAAGTTGCATCCGCCGATGATAATTTTTCGGTTTCGAACAATACTTCGAAGGAAGAAGCGTTATCTGCTTTGGTGAATTTGGGTTTTACGAAGGCGTCGGTTGAAAAAGTCTTGGATAAAATTGCCGTCGGCAATCCGTCCGCATCTGTCGAGGACTTGATCAAAGAAGCGTTAAAATTCGGAATATAGGCTTATCGGGACATTCTGTAAACATATTTTTTTATGGCTCTGCTGCGGAACAATATTCTGCAACGAATTATTGTTTGCCCAAACCGGGACGGATGGATTTCAAGAAGTCAAGCTGATTCCGCTCGAATATCGTTTTCCGAAACCCGATCCCAATCCGTATTTATATGGGGTACCCGGAGGAGGTTTGTATCTCAAACCTCCTTCGAACGTAAAAACGGAAATCGTATACGACGCGGCAAGTAATCGATATGTCTTCAAGGATAAAGTCGGAGCGTACGAATACGGAACGCCGTATTCGATGGATGTGCCCGATTACTTGAAGTATAACATGACCAAACAAAAGGAACTTAACTGGCAGGAAAGTTCCAAAAGATCGTTTGCCGGAGGGACGGACGGAAGTACGGGATTTATGCCTCAATTCAGTTTGGGCGGCGAAACATTTGACCGTATTTTCGGTACCAATGTCATCAGCATCGTGCCGCAAGGTTCTGCGGAATTGATATTCGGGTTAAATACCACGCGAACCGAAAACCCCAATTTGAGCGAAAGCGCGCGCAAAAATACCACCTTCGATTTTGATACTCGTTTGCAGGTGAATGTCGCCGGAACCATCGGCGATAAGATGCGGCTCGGGATCAACTACAATACCGAAGCGTCGTTCGATTTCGAAAACGAAGCTAAATTGGTGTATGAAGGGAAAGAAGACGAAATCATTCAAAAGATAGAAGCCGGTAACATTACCATGCCGCTGCCGGGTTCATTAATCAGCGGAAGCCAAAGCCTGTTCGGGTTGAAAACGGAACTGCAGTTCGGTAAATTATCCGTTACGGCGGTGGCTTCGCAACAAAAAGGCCAAACGTCCACCATCGAAATCAAAGGCGGATCGCAAATCAACGAGTTCGAGTTGCGCGGCGACGAGTACGACGCCAACCGACACTTTTTTCTGGCACAATATTTCCGGGAACATTACGAAGGTGCACTCAAAACCATGCCGACGGTAACTTCGGGAGTCACCATCACCAGAGTGGAAGTATGGGTAACCAATCGGACCAACGTTACGCAGGACTCTCGAAATTTGGTGGCATTTATGGACCTCGGCGAAATGAATAACGATATATACCGACGGACAAATTTTGTAAGTACCAATTCAAACCCTCTACCCGACAACGATTCTACGGGTTTATACAACGGATTATACAGGAATGTGCGTGATATCGTTCGCAATTTCAACAGCAATATCAATAGCGAATTAAACGGTAAAGGATTAACATCCGGAGTCGATTTCGAAAAATTGCAAAATGCCCGTATGTTAACTGAGCGAGAATATTCTTTCCATCCCACGTTGGGTTATATTTCGCTTAATACGGCGCTCAATGCCGACGAAGTGTTGGGGATAGCCTACGAATATACATATCGCGGCAAAGTATACCGTGTGGGAGAATTGTCGCGTAGCGGTATATCCGGAGATAAGGGATTGGTGGTGAAAATGCTGAAAGGAACCAATTTGGTGCCTAAGTATCCGACATGGAAGCTGATGATGAAGAATATTTATTCGCTTCAAGCATTTAATTTGGAGAAGAACGATTTCTATTTGGACGTGTTGTATGCCGACGATCGTTCGGGTAACCAAATCAATTACATTCCGGAGGACGCCGTCAGCAAGGATATTCTGTTGCGGGTGATGGGATTGGACAGATTGAATTCGCAACTCGACGCATATCCCGACGGAGTATTCGACTTTGTGGAAGGAATCACCATCAACGCAAGCACCGGCAGGATGATCTTTCCCGTATTGGAACCTTTCGGCAAAACGCTCAAGGACCACCTTAAGAGTAAAGGCGTACCCGACTCGAAAATCGACAAATACGTGTACCAAGCGCTCTACGATTCTACGTTAACCAAAGCGCGGGAAATTGCCGAGTTAAACAAGTTCTTGTTGCGTGGACGATACAGTTCGGAGGGAGGTTCGGAAATCACACTCAACGCCATGAACATACCCGAAGGTTCGGTGGTGGTGACCGCGGCGGGAAGTCGATTGGTGGAAAATGTCGATTACACGGTTGATTACAACATGGGGCGTGTCAAGATTTTGAATACCGGATTGCTCGAGTCGGGAACGCCGATTAAAGTGAGCGTCGAAAGTAATGCGTTGTTTGCGATACAGCAAAAAACCATGCTCGGGGCACACCTTAATTACAAATTTACCGATAATTTCAACATGGGAGCAACCGTTCTTCGGCTTACTGAGCGGCCTTTGACGCAAAAGGTCAACATCGGCGACGAACCGTTGGCCAACACCATGTTGGGTTTTAATACCAATTACAACACCGAATTGCCGTTTCTGACCACATGGGTGGATAAGCTTCCGCTCATTCATACCAAAGCTCCTTCGAGTCTCGATTTTTCGGGCGAATTTGCCCAATTGTTGCCCGGCGAGTCCAAAGCCGTGATGAACAAGGGAACGGCTTATATCGACGATTTCGAAGGCAGCGAAACATCGTACGATCTGCGGGCGTTTTCGACGTGGCATCTGTCGAGTATTCCGCAGGGTAATGGTTTGTTTAGCGAATCGAGTTTGAACGACGATTTGAACATCGGAAAAAACAGGGCGCGATTGGCGTGGTATACCATCGATCCTTTGTTCGTGAATCCGCAATACATGAATTCGTCGACCACGCCCGATTACATCCGCAACAATCCGGATAAATACACAACGAGCAATTTTGTAAGAACCATTTACGAAGAAGAACTTTTTCCGAATAAAGAACACATTACGGGTATGCCCACCAACATTGCGGTGCTGAACATGGCATATTATCCGCGCGAACGCGGACCGTATAACTATGATGTGAATCCCACGGCTTATTCCAAAGGGGTTAAAAGCAACGGAGAATTGAATAATCCCGAAACGCGATGGGGCGGTATGATGCGGGAATTACCCACCACCGATTTCGAATCCAATAACATCCAATTTATTGAATTTTGGTTGATGGATCCGTTTGTGGAAGATTTAAACAAACAACTCAAAGGCGGCAATTTGTATTTCAATCTGGGAAATGTTTCCGAAGATATTTTGAAAGATGCTCGTAAATCGGCGGAACAAGGATTGCCTGTTGACGGCGATCTTAGTATGGTCGATTCCACCGAATGGGGTTATGTGTCGAAAGTTCAGCCGATCGTTCATTCATTCGATAACAACAACCGCACATGGCAAGATGTCGGTCTCGACGGTATGGGCGACAGCCGGGAACGTCGATTTTTCGGATCCGTTATCGATCAATTGGAAAGTATTCTCGATCAAAAAGCGATAACAGATGTTCGGAATGACCCGTCAACAGATAATTTTCGCTATTCCCGAGGTTCGGAGTGGGACGCCATCCAAGCAGACATTCTCACGCGCTACAAATATTTTAACGGTGTGGACCGCAACTCATCCCAAAGCGATTTTTCCAACAATACGCTGCCCGACGAAGAGGATATCAATCGCGACAACACCATGAGTGAGACCGAAAGTTATTACCAGTATAAGGTCAGCTTGAAGCGTGAGGATCTTGTCGTCGGCAGTAATTATATCGTCGATAAAGTGGTCGGCAAAGATTCCATTACGGTGGACGGTCGGAAAGTGCCCAAATCCGATTGGTATCAATTTCGCGTTCCCATCACCGAATACGAAAAAGCTATCGGCGGGATACAGGATTTCAAATCCGTCCGTTTTATGCGGATGTTCTTAACCGACTGTCCCGATTCGTTAATTCTCCGTTTTGCCCGATTGGAGTTGGTTCGCGGCGAATGGCGTCAATACAACCAATCGTTCCAACCGGCCACTCCGGGAACTTCTACTCCCGAATCGGTGAAAGCGACTTTTGAAGTGGCTTCGGTTAATATTGAAGAAAATGCGGGAAAACAACCCATACCGTACATGGTGCCTCCGGGATTCGATCGCGCCGTGGACCAAACCACCCGCGAAATGCAACAACTCAACGAACAGTCGATGCTTTTGCGCGTGAAGGAATTGTCCAACGGTGACGCCAAAGCGGTGTACAAAAACGTAACGTATGACATGCGTCGTTACAAAAGTTTGGAAATGGAAATCCATGCCGAACAAATTCAAGATTATCCCTTGTCGGATGACGAAATGAGTGTTTTCATCCGAATCGGAACGGACTATCGCAACAACTTCTACGAATACGAAATACCGTTGAAATTAACACCATGGAATTTGTCCGAATACCGCGACATTGATGTTTGGCCCGAAGAAAATCACGTGGGCGTTGATCTCGGATCATTGCCTGACTTCAAGCAGGAACGCAATGATGCGATGCGACGTGATCCGAACATAAAACTCACCACCGTATACGGAAAGGATTTGGAAGACGGAAAAAAACTGTATGTGTGCGGTAATCCGAATTTGGCAAACGTACGGGTGGTGATGATCGGGATTCGTTATCCGTCGGCTTCCGACCGGGCGGGAGAAACACGTTCGGTGGAAGTGTGGGCCAACGAATTGCGATTATCCAACGTCGATAAAAAGGGCGGATGGGCAGCCAACGGACGGTTGGCCGTTCGTGTGGCCGATTTGGCTACGTTTGCCGTTGTCGGCGAAACCATACAATCCGGATTTGGAAGTATCGATTCGAAAATAAACGATCGTTCCACCACCGAGCAAAATTCGTATGATGTGTCGGCGGGCATTGAATTGGGAAAATTGTTCCCCGAAAATTTAAACGTTCAGATTCCTTTGTATGTCAGCTACGGTGAGCGGTTCGTTTCGCCGGAATACGATCCGACCAATCCCGACGTGAAAATGAAAGATGCTTTGGCCGCGCTTCCCAACAATGCGGCGCGCGATTCGCTTAAAAACCTCACGCAGGATTACACTCGTCGCAAGAGTCTTAATTTGACCAATGTGCGTGTAAACACCATTCATGAAAAACCGCGTTTTTGGAACCTGTCCAATCTGACATTTAACTACGCGTATTACGAGACATATCGGCATACCGTCACTACGGAAAAGGATTTGGAGAAAAATTATACGGGAGGAATTATTTACGATTACAGTACCATGCCGTTGAACATCGCTCCGTTACAGAAGGTGAGCTTCTTGAACAAGCCGATCTTCAGAATCATTCGCGATTTCAACTTTAATCCGAAACCCAATCGCGTCTCATTGCGAACGGATATGGCGCGATCGTACTCGGAAATGAAGATGCGCAATATCGATAACCCCAACCTTATTATGGATCCGACGGTGGATAAGAATTGGATATGGGGACGGTATTTCGATATATCGTGGGATTTGGCCAAATCGCTCAAGTTCGATTTTTCGATCAGCAACGTGGCGCGTATCGACGAACCCATCGGCGTGGTCGATAAGCACATGAAAGACGAATATGAGTTGTGGAAAGATTCCGTATGGCGGAACATCCGCAGCGGAGGTCGTCTTACCGATTACAGCCACCGGTTTACGGCAACGTATACCGTACCGATCAATAAATTGCCGTTCCTCGATTGGACTTCGGCGTCGATAAGTTATACCGGAGAATATATGTGGGGCGTAGCGCCGATCAATGCCGATACCTCGTTTAATCCCGGTAATACCATCAGCAATCGGAATGCCATCAGTATTAACGGGCAATTAAACATGTCGACGCTTTACAATAAAGTACCTTATTTCAGAAAGATTACCCAATCGTCGCGAAATCGGCAAGCGCCGGAACAACCGAAACAGTACAAAACCGTTACGTACGAACGAGCGGGGTTGAACATGAAAGCGGGTGAACCGCGAACCGTACGACATGACCTTAATACCCAAGATGTGGAGGTGAAACTGAGGGACGAGGACGGCAAGACGATTGACGCAAATGTTCAAATACTCAATAACAATCAAGTGTCGATCACCACGGCAATTGATTTGCGAAAAGCTTCCGTCTTGGTTGCGGGGTCCATTGAAAAGAAAGGCGATCCGGTGGATTTTATTACCCAAAACCTTTTACGAATCCTGCTCGGGGTAAAAAGCATCGGCATTAATTACATACAAAACGGCAGTACGTTATTACCCGGATATGCCCGATCGAGCAATATGTTCGGCGTGAGCGGTTCTGCTCCCGGTTGGCCCTTCCTGTTGGGTTGGCAGGATTACGGATTCCCCGATAGGGCTGCAGCAAGAGGATGGTTGGTGCAAGAAGAACAATTAAATAGCGCCGTGGCCATGACTCATACCAACAGTTTGACTGCTCGGGGCGTTTTCGAGCCTTTTCAAGGTATACGCATCACGTTGACGGCACTGAGGAGTTATACCGAAAATAGAACCGCTTATTACATTTGGGATCCGCAAACAAGTACTTATCCGGAAGATATGCGTTCTCCACTCAGCGCGGGAAATTTCAGCATCACGGTAATCGCGTTGGGTTCGTCGTTCGAAAAACATGACCCCGATAAGAATTATTATTCGCAAACATTTGAAAAATTTAAGGAAAATCGTACCGTCATTGCTCGAAGAAGGGCTTCGGATTTAAAAGCAAGCGATGCGACGTACGATGCTGTTCCCGACGGAAAAGGAGGTTACGACGGCTTTAATTTGGAATCGCAGGCCGTGATGATTCCCGCTTTTTATGCCACCTATACGGGAAAAGATCCCGAAAAGGTGTCGTTGGATGATTTTCCGTCGTATTGGAACATGTTGCCCAACTGGGAAGTTAACTTTGACGGGCTGAGTAATCTTTCTTTCGTGAAGAAATACTTCCGATCGGTCAGTTTGCGACACAGTTATAAAGCGGTGTATACCGTCGGCAGCTATGTGTCCAATTACGACTATAACGGCGATGTGGCAACGGCAGCTTCTTATAATCGCGATTTGCAAAATAATTTCATTCCGGAGAACGATATCGCATCCGCCAACGTCAACGAAATTTTCGGTCCGTTGGTCGGAATTGATCTGATGTTCCTCAACAGTCTTTCCACTCGATTCGAGATTCGCAAAGGGCGAAACATTATTCTGGGATTGGGTAACTTACAATTGACCGAGAACAATACGTCGGATTACATCGTCGGGGTCGGGTATATATTCAATCAAGTGCCGCTTGTCATCAGAACATTGGGAGGCGACAAGAAAAAATTGCAGAGTGACTTGAAAGTAAATGCCGATTTCTCGATTCGGGACAGTAAAACCTTAATACGTCGTGTCGGAGACATAACCGATGATACACAACAACAGGATCGGTTGCCGGTACAAGCTTCGGCCGGACAAAATGTGATGTCCGTCAAGCTTTCCGCCGATTACAAGTTAAGCAGCAGTTTTACGTTGACCGTATTTTTCGATCGTATCGTGAATACGCCGTTTGTATCGACTTCATATAAGAACTACAATACCAATTTCGGGTTCAGCATGAGATTTACGTTGATACAATAAAAGGCGATCCGTGCGGATCGCCTTTTATTGTATCAACGTGTATGATGTTTGTTTATAATCTTCCGTCTACATCGGCTCGGTCAAGAACTCCTTTGATATCATATAACACGGACAGCGGTTTGCGCAAACTCCGAATATCCATATCGATGAATTGTTCGTGAGCGACAGCCAACACAACGGCGTCATATTTTCCCGTCGGGAGTTCTTTCACTATATCTCTGCCGTATTCATGTTTTACTTCTTCGGCATTTGCCCACGGATCGTATACGGTAATGTTTGACGTGTATTCGTTTAATGCATGGTAAATGTCCATCACTTTGGTGTTTCGTATGTCGGGACAATTTTCTTTGAATGTGATTCCCAAAATCAAAATCTCGGCATCTTTTACCACGAGTCCTTTTTTTGCCATTAATTTGACGATTTGTCCGGCAACGTATTCACCCATGCCATCGTTTACTTCGCGTGCTTGTATCAAAATGTCTGGGCTGTATCCGTTTACTTGCGATTTTTCGATTAAATAATATGGATCGACACCGATGCAATGACCTCCTACCAAACCGGGTTTCAGTTTGATGAAATTCCATTTCGAGGCGGCGGCATCAATCACGTCATTAGTGTCAATTCCAATGATATTGAATACTTTCGAAAGTTCGTTGAAAAAAGCAATGTTTACGTCACGTTGGCAATTTTCAATGATTTTTGATGCTTCCGCCACGCGGATGGTCGGAGCCAAATGAGTACCGTTGATCAAAACGGAATTGTAAATCGCATCCACTTTTTTGCCGATTTCGGGGGTTGATCCGGAAGTTACTTTTTTGATTTTTTCCACGGTATGTTCTTTATCGCCCGGATTGATGCGTTCGGGCGAATATCCGGCAAAGAAATCAACGTTAAATTTTAATCCCGATGTTTTTTCGATAACGGGGACGCATTCCTCTTCAGTTACTCCGGGATAAACGGTTGATTCGTATACTACGATGTCGCCTGTCGAAATCACTTTTCCGACAGTTTCACTTGCTTTATGCAAAGGAGTAAGGTCGGGACGATTATTGCGATCAATGGGAGTGGGAACTGTTATCACATAAAAATTACAATGACGAATATCCTCCGGTTGGGAAGTAACATAAAGTCCGGTCGTTTTCGGAATCGTATTTACCACTACCTTCGACAATAACTCGTTATTGACCTCAAGTGTTGAATCGGTTCCTTTTGAAAGTTCTTCAATTCTTTTTTTGTTGATATCAAATCCAACGACCGGGTATTTGGTTGAAAACAATCGAGCTAAAGGAAGCCCCACGTAACCCAATCCTATGATTGCAATTTTAATATCGTTCATTTATTTATGATTGTTGTTTATATGGTTATAATGACAAATTTGCACAGGATGGTATCAATTGTCAATTGAGTTTATATTTTCGAAAAAATCGGAGTTGTGACAGTTTGGAGAGATTTTTCCAAATCAGTGATTTGAATCCGCCTATGCTATTGTTTTTCATTGCCTTATAATCCTCTTGGCTTTTGCGTAAAATATTGCCGATACTTCTGTTGCTGATTCCGCCCATTCGCATTCGGACAAAAATATGAGGCAGATATTCGCTTTTGAAATCCGATAGGCTGAAAAAGCGCAAAACGATATCGTAATCGGCAGCAATTTGTAAGTCGGTATTAAATTTTCCATGTAGTTCATAAACTTCTTTACGAATGAAAAGTGTCGGGTGAGGCGGCATCCATCCTTGTTTCAGCAGCTTAGGCGTAAATTTGCAGCTTTTCCAAAAACGGATAATGTTTTGCATGTCGTTACGAGCGACATAAACCAAATCACCATATACGGCATGACATTGTTTGTTTTGAAAGACGTTTGCTATTGCAGCGATGATGAAATAATCATGAAGAATGTCATCCGCATGGAGAAAACCGATAATATCACCGGTAGCCATCTCTATACCTTTGTTTAATGCATCGTAAATTCCCTCGTCGGACTCACTGACCCATTTGGATACTGCCGACCCGTACTTGCGGATAATATCAACCGTACCATCCGTTGATCCGCCATCTACCACAATATATTCAATATTCGGATAAGTTTGCGACAACACCGATTGCATCGTAGCTTCGATGGTGTCGAAATTATTGAATGAAGCGGTAATGATGGAAACAATCATCCGAATACTGCGTGTACTATAAAACTAAAATTATACAAAAGTATACGATTTTTGAAGAAAAAAGATACAGTTAAATTGCGCGACAATCTATGCCGTAATTTTGCTGAAGATATTCGATGATTTTTTCTTTGTCGTTTCCGCAAGCTTTTTTATTATTCGATGATCCGTTTACGAATAAATTGAGCAGGGTTACCCTGATAGACGCTGTATGCTTCCAAATCGGATGTAGCAACTGAACAAACAGCCAAGATTGCATGCGATCGGCAAATAATACCCGGGCAAACCGCACTTTGTGCCCCTATCCAAACGCCGTCTTCCAATATAATGGATTTTGTGCTCAAATCAAAAGTTGTTTTTTTATAATTATGATTTCCGCATAATAGCATGGCACCTTGAGAGATACAACAATGGCTCCCTATGACGACATTGTCGAGGTTATCTATCCATACTTTTTCGCCAATCCAACTATAATCGCCAATACTAAGCTTCCAGGGATATTTAATATTTACTGATGGTTTAATGATTACCTTTTTCCCGATTTTAGCGCCAAAGATTCGTAAGAGTGTACATTTCAACCCGGAAAAAGGGTTTAACGGATTAAGAAAAAACAAGATATTAGTAATATACCAAAGCCCACGCACCATGGTATTGGCTCCGGGACGATACCAACTGTTATTATATTGCGAAAGATCTGTAGGCATTATGTGTATACAAATTCCGGTTTTTGATCACCGGTCAATATCCAATCATAGAGTTTGATCATTTTTTTTGCGACGACTTCCACCGAATAATTTTCCATCACCAGCTTTTTTCCGTTTTGACCCATTTCAAGTCTTTTGCTTTCCGGTATATCGATGGCGATTTCTATATTTTCGGTTAATGTATCCGTATCGTTTTCCACCCACCAACCGCATTGGTGTGTATTCAATTCCTCCCATGGCGTGCCCTTGGAAGCAATAACAGGAATGCCTTTGATTAACGCTTCGGGAATAATCATGCCGAAATTCTCGAAATCACTCGGAACAACCAAATACGATAACGATTCAATGGCTTTGTCTTTTTCCCGGCCAGATAAAAAACCGGTAAAAATAACGTTATTTAAATGTAATCGTTTTACCTCATCTTTTAAAAATTGATGATATGTTTCATCGCCGGCCCCGATAATCATTAATTCCTTGTCATGCACTTTTTTTTCCAAATTGTGCCACGCATAGATCAAGCGTTCAATATTTTTACGGGGATGCACGCGCCCCAAATAACCGACACGGAGTTTATCTTTTACCGGCATCGCGCTATCATTTTCCGTTTCGATATATACCGGATTGGGAATAATCGCAACAGGTGACGTTACACCCAAGTTTCGTAAATGTTGCATTTCTTCCTGACAGGTCGCTTGTACAACATTGGCTTGGTTAAGATCTTTTTTCAAGGATAATGCGAGCATCATTTTTTTTTGAAAAGCCGACATTCTTAACGCTTGAGGATACAACATTCCCCGCGGGGTAATGATATAAGGCTTTCCGAATTTACGTGCCTTTTTGGCGGTAATGTAAGTCGAATACAACCAAACGGTTTGCGCATGATAAAGATCGTACGGATGATGATTCAAAAAAGGTTTAAACGCCGGGGAGTAAGCAAAACGCGGGATTGTCTCCGATAAGCCGATAATGAAAGATTCGCCGGCGACATAAGTATCACCCCTACGTAGCCGGCAGGTGAGAATCTCCGCATCCACCCCCTGTCCCCGTAGCCCCGCCACGGTATAAAAAACGCTTTGACTAGGGCCGCCGGCGCTTACACTCAACGAAGGAATGGTATGGAGAATCTTCATTTATTCTTTATTGTGTTTAACAATGTTCGGGCAGAAATTTCGGGTGTGATTCGGTTCGATAATTCCCGGCTTTTATAAGACATATCCATCAAAGCATCCACAGGTTTTTCGATGATCCGCAGTAGCGATTGCTTGATGCTTGCAACATCACCTCCTTTAAACAAGTAACCGTTATACCCGTTGAGCACAAAATAAGGAACAGCGCCGCATGTATCGGATGCCAATACAGGTAATCCGGCTGCTGCAAACTCATGTAAGACCAAAGCCCACGGCTCAAATATGGATGGCAAAACAAAACATCCTGAATGTTGTGCTTCTATTACCAATTCATTTTGATCCATGAAGTTTTTTATGATAATATTTTTGTGCGTATTCAAATCATGTTCCAAAGGCCCGTTACCGATTAAAGTTAATGTCCATCCTTTTGAGGTCGGAATTTGATTCCAAGCTTCAAGTAGTTGCAGTAATCCTTTTTCCTCAGAAAACCGCCCGACATATAATATGTTTTTAGGGTAATCTCGCTTCTTTGAATCGATATCGACTTGATGAAATTTATCGATATCACCACAATAATTATGAATTAATATCTTATCTTTTAAAAAACCAAGTTTTCTTGCATACTCATATTGCCAAATACCGGAAACAAAAACATGCGAGAACCAACATCTTTGTCTGAAAAACGATGTTACAACATTTAACCATTGTTTTCCGCCCTGCCATTGCGTATCGCAACCGGCAACTACCGGGATACCAAGTTCTTTTCGTATCCTGCGTGAAATACGAGCATACCCTTTGTCAATCCATCCTGCTGTATACACAATAGCGGGATTTAACTCTTTTATTTTAAAAAATAATTCTTTATCCGAAAAATCATACCTTGAAAAAAAATCGCAATGTTCTATCTTAGGAGGAGAATATGGCGTTTTCCTATATCTGTCATAATAAAATACGTACACCCTGGCTCCCAACCGAACTAATTCTTTGATAACAACTATATTGTATGGCATTAATTCCGTGTACAAATACACGATATTAAGTTGATTACATGCAGCCATATTCTATGGATTTATAAAAGGATAAATAATCATCGGCTATTTTTTGAGGTGAAAACCGTTCAACATTGCGAATCCCGATTTCTATTAAACCGGTTCTTAATGAGTCATCATTAATGATATCTGATATGGCTTGACGAATTTCATCCACAGAATGAGGATCAACAAGAATAGCCCCCAATCCGGCAACTTCGGGCATCGGGGCCAACCGGGAAGTGATAACCGGTCTGCCCGCCGTTTGTGCTTCGATGATCGGCAAACCGAAACCCTCCGATAGAGAAGCAAAATACAGCATGTCACATTGCTCATATTTTTGAATTATTTGTTCTTCGCTTGCACCCGTCGTTATATGATATTCTATTTTATATTCATCCATCTTTTGCAGCAAATCAATACTCGGATTCCCCACGATCTCCAATTTACAGGGAATACTTTTTACGGCTTCAATAAGTCCGATTAAATTTTTATGTACCCCTGTACCTATTTGTAAAATAGTCGGTTTTTCTTTACTAAAAGTATATGATGTCCTTTTAATGGGGATACTTACTGGATTTTCAATGACTTTGATTTTTTCGGAATTTATTCTGAATGTTGAAACAAGATCATTTTTGGTTAATTGACTGATTGCTGTAATATATTTCATTTTCCATAGCGGCAAAATGAACCATAGCAATGCAAAAATATAGGATTTGATTGTTTTCGGAAAATTCTTGTATGCTCCGATATCATGCACGGTGACAATTGTTTTTTTTCTCGGCAAAAATATAGCAAGATAATAAACGTCTCCGGTAACATGATATATATCGGCATTTATTGTTCGTAATTGTTTGAGTGTTTTCCATAACGACTTTTTGCTAAAATATATGATGGTTTTTACCCGGTTTTTCTCCATTTGTTGCGATATGGTATGAAAAACATTTTCAATACTATGTCCTTTTCGATCCTTGGGACGAAAGATATAACAAACGGTCATGAGGGAGAAACATGATGTGACAAAATACCTGAAATAACATCAGTAATTTGTGAGTGATACTTTGCCCAAGTATAATCTTGAGCAACTTTATGTGCAGTTAATCCGTCTTCTTGCAATCGACGACGATCAGCATCATAAAATTCAATAGCCGATTTTAATGCATCCAAGTCATCCACGGGAATTAT
>JAVBNP010000160.1:0-6412 GCA_031551455.1 Bacteroidales bacterium
ATCGTTGTGTTCATGCGTTGCGTGGTCATGATCATGGTCTTGATTTTGTCCGCTCCGGCATCCCGAAAATGCCATCGTAAGACATATAATAAATGTAATGAATTTCATTTTTGTTGATTTAACGGAATATGGATCATACCGCTCGAACGGGATTTCCGTCGATCGGTAAAATAAAAAACTCGGAAGATGACGATACGGGATACAAAATCCGCGAAGAACCGTCAAATCCGCGCTATCGGTGTTCCGTCAAAAGGAGGGGCGCGCAAGCCGAGCGTACGGCTTACGAAAATGCGTAAATATGTTTCATTGATCGGCGCTTGCCTCAACGGCAGGCCCGTCGGTTGTAAAATCGGTTCGGATAAATCGGGAAGAACGGCAACAAACAAATCCGTGTTGTTGTCGCAATCGGTACAAAAACAATGATGTTCGTGCTTATGATCGGGTTCTACATTGGGTAACAGCCACTCGGATACATTGCAACAGTTGGCATCTTGCGGATGTTCATGCTTGTGTTCCGGCAGCGAGCCGTCTTGTTCCCGATGATCGCATGTCGTGTCATGGCCGTGTCCGCAGTCGGTTCCGTGCATACAATGCGTTCCCGCAAAGCAGATGGCATCACCGTGATGGTGATGAGGCACCACAGCCATCGCCAATAAAATGATATTGGCCGACAACAGAAGTGATATGGCTGCCGCTCGTTTAAACATGCACTTTTTGTATATCACGCAAATGTACGGTATTTTTTCGAACAGTTGTTCGATTTTTTCGAAAGCATTCGACAAAATCGGCAAATCGTAAAGACAGATTTAACTAATCTTGCCGGAAATCGGGATTCCCTTGTTTTTCGGCTTCCATCTGCGCACGCGACTTGCTCTTGTTGACGATATAAACACCGGAAAATACCAAAACCGCGGCAACGCATTTCACCCACGTAAATTGGTCGTGTAAAACAATGACGGCAACCACCGACGCTACCATCGGTTGCACGTAATTGTACATACTCATGGTGGTGGGACGAAGCCGTTTTAGTCCTATCGGTATCAGCAAGTAAGGAATGAAAGTTCCGAAAAATAAAGCGTAAGAAACTTGAAGCGCCAAGGTCGTATCAATATTCGAAACATCAAACGCTTTCACTTCGCCGAAACCCGTGGGAAAAAGGAAAAGAGACGAAAAGAGGAATGTCCATTTCATAACGGTAACGGCCGAATAACGCTGCACCAAAGGCTTGGAAATAACCAAATAGATTGCATACGAAAAACTGCTGAGCACACAAAGCAGATCGCCGTGCAAGCCGGAGGCTCCGGCCGTCCCGGCCGTGCTTGACATGATCAGCAACAGCGCTCCCGCAGCTCCCGTCAATACACCGATAACCTTTGTCGATGTGATCGGTTCTTTAAGTACAACAGCCGCAATGAGCATCACCATCACGGGAACGGACGTTGAAATGATGGATGCGTCGATGGGAGAAGTGAACGTTAGCCCGACAACAAACGTCAGTTGATTAAATATCATCCCGAAAAGCGCACATACCAATAACAGTCCGAGATCGGATTTCTTTTGAAGCCGTTCGCGCGGCAAGAACAGGGAAAGCATCCAAAAACAGGCACAAGCGAAGAATGCCCGACAAAACGACCATCCGAAAGGCCCCACCGATGCCAAAAGGCTCTTGGATATGGGAATATTCAGTCCGAATAAAACATTGGTGGTAAGGGCAACCAAATGCCCTTTTGATCTCTCGTTCATGCCCGCAAAATTAGCCGGAAATATTCATGTATTTTCCGAATGTCCGGTTTGATGCAAATTTAAAGCCGGAATGTCACTTGTTCACCGCTTCTTTTAACGCCGCGACATCGATATCGCGGATAAATGAAAGGATGTTGATATAAATCGTACTCGCCGTTTTCCAACTCGTCGATCGCCTTTTCCTTATCCCAATTAAAAAAACCGATCAATTTAATTGATGCGGAATTGTTGCGGGTTTATCGGAATAAACCAATACGTCGGCAACATTAATATCGACTCCTTCTTGCGGATTTAACCATTTGAATGTTACCGTATGTTTTGTTGCGGGAAGTTTGTATTTCCAATATAGTTCCTGATTGCGAACGCGAGAATCGACCGGAAGAACGGCTGTATCCACGGGGTTCCCATCAATAAATACTTCCATTCGTGCGACGTACGATTTATCGTTTGATTTTACACCACCGTTGAAAACAACACCCGTTCCTTCAAAAACAAATTCGCCCATTTCAGCAATCGGCTTGTGAATTCCTTGTTTTTCGATGGGATACAATCCCTCAAAACCCACTTCGAATTTCACGCGTTCGGGTTTTTGGCAACGAATCGATACTTGATCACCGGACATGCTCCCGCCGTTCCGCTCGATCATTTGCAATGCATGATTAAAACCCATTTGATACGTGTCATTTAAAGACATGGAGGTATATGCCAAATCCATATCTTCGACTTCGCGGAGGTTCTTCATCCAATATTCCGGAATTTGGCGATAACCGATCATCGTTCCCAAAATGCCCGCGGCCGAAGCCGGATTACAATCCGAATCCTGACCGCAACGTGTTGAAATATCCATGGTTTTGAAAAAATCTTTTTCGCCGTAAAGTAATCCGATAACAATGTATGCGCTGTTGATGACCGCATCTATATTGTACGAACGAAAGGTTCCGTGCGGACATCCGACATCGTTCGACCATTTTCTTTCGCATTCGAACCAAGTTTGTTTCCAATCGGTCGGAAATTCTTTATGCCAACGGATCACGTCGCTGATGCATTGATAAAATTTACTTTTTTCGGGAATTGTTTTCAACGCTTCGCCAACGACAAATTCGAGGTCGTCCGAAATAAATGCCATCGAATACATTGCTCCCACGAATACTCCGCCGTACCAACCGTCGCCGTATGTCATGATGTGGCCTATTTTGTCGGATATTTCGGAGGCGGAATTGGGCATTCCGGGATTCATTAATCCCGCAAAATCGGCTTCGATTTGATAATCCAAATCATCCGAATGCGGATTGTTTTCCCAATATCCGGAAGCGGGAGGCATGATTCCGCGAAGAATGTTGTATCGGGCAGCTTGATTGGCATGCCACAACGAATAGCCGGCATTGGCAAAAGCCAAAGCAAACGAATCTGCGGGAGCATCCGGACCCAAGCGATCAAGCACTTTCACAAATGTTAAATCCATATATACATCATCGTACAGCCCCGGCGAGTTTTCGTACCACCACTTCACGCACCCGTCATTCCAATGTATGGGTACATAGTCGTTAATCATGGTGCCGGTATACTTAAATTCCGTGGGGCCTCCGTAGGTACATCCGATAACTTGACCTGCCCAGCCGCCTTTAACTTTATCCAACAGTACATCTTTCGAGAGTGTTAACTCATCGGGAATCGTTTTCGGAGAAGGTGACGAACACGCAACCAGTAAAAGCAGAAACGGAATTAATAATCGATTATTCATCTTTGTAATTTTTTATAGGTGTTATTAAAATTGAAAATAACAACGCCCGGCAATTATAAAATCGTCGGTTGTTCTCATTACTCACTCAAAAAGACAAAGGTTCCCTTTTTGTTGGAAACGATAATGTCGGGAATTTTATCGCCATTCAAATCCGCAACGGCAAACTGCGTTCCCACGCCGCTGTCATCGTCGATTTTATGCGGTATAAACGTTGCACCGCCGTTACCGTCCCGCTTCAATTCAAACCAATAAAGAACGGCAGGATTGTTCGGTTCCACATCGCCCTTTGAGCCGTGTGCCCAAAAACGTTTTCCGGTAACAAAATCCGTCAGCCCGTCACCGTTCATATCAACTTGACAAAGGGCGTGCATTTGCGAAAAACTCAATGCGTCCGGTTTTTCGTCGGGTTTAATCGGCAGAATTTCCCGTCGTTCAAACGTAATTTTCCCCTCCTTCACCACTTGTTGATGCCAAACCAGCCCGTACAGATGGCAGTGCCAAGAACAGATGACATCGTTTTTCCCGTCGCCGTCCACATCGAAAACGAGGAGATGCGCAGCGGCATCGGCAAACCGGTAGGGGTGGAATGTCCATGGCGTTTTCGTTTTATCTTCCGGCTGTTCCCACCAGCCGGCGGCTTCGAGTATATCCGTTCGTCCGTCGCCGTTGATATCGCCCGCACCGACACCGTGAGTAAAACGTTGGTACCGATCGTCATCCGTTGAAATTTGATGAAAAGCCCAAACCGGCGCTCCGCTCTCGATTTTGTAAGTTCCGAAACCCATTTTTCCGTTCATATTGTAAAGAGGACCAAACTTCCCGCTACCGAGAATGTCCACCCATTGTTGTGATTCATTACCCAGTTCGTCAAGCGCAAAATGTTTTTTCCAGTGTCCTTCTTTTCCTTGAGGATTTTCGTACCAATAGGAACGTGTTCCGGGCATCGGACAGATGAATACGTCGTCCCAACCGTCGCCGTTCAAGTCGGCAACGAATGTACCGAAGTTGTCCGAATACGCCTCGGGATTGAACGCTTCAACCGAATAGATTTCGTGTTTTTTCGTGAAATCGGGACCTTCGTACCAATACGGACCGGCAACAATGTCGAGTTTGCCATCCTTGTTGAAGTCACCGTAGTTTGCTCCTTCGGCATAAAATTGATCACTCAGCACATTTTTTTTGAACTTCGGTTCTTTGGCTTCGGTTAGGGAAAGCACAACGATTAAAACCACAAAAGATAAGACGATGTGTTTCATGGTGGTTTTTTAAACAGGGGTAAGGACTATATTTTCAGTTTTTTATCAATATTTTTTTATCGTGCAAATTTCGAATTTTTCCATGCATCCAACATTTGTTCTCCTTTTTCCTCGTTAACATAAATGAGGTTGATCGAAAATTCCTTTTTGTCGAAAAGTCTGCTGAACATCAGCGCATTCAAAATCATTTTATTCGGATACGTTATTTTCGTTTTCAGTACGTGAAAATCCAAACCATCGATTTTTTCGATGGTCGTAAGCGTATCCACTCGAGCATCCGGCATCTGCGCTTTGAAAGTTTCGTAAAGCATTTCATTGACCATTTTACATGATTCCGAATAATCGCCGTCCGTTTCCGGATCAAACGGTTGATAATTGGCTTCCATGTAATTCAATTGGCCGCTTTTGAACACAAAAATCGTATTTGCCTGATTGATTAACTCTTCCCCATATGTTCGTTCCACGGCATCGATGCCTCTGTCTTGCATCTTTTCCCATGTTTCGGGATCAACATTTTCGAACTTTTCGGGAATGGTGATGGTCCAACGAAAATCCTCGTTATATAATTCCTTTTTATCCGCATGCACCCAGCAACCTTGAAGCAAGATTACCGAACAGAACAGACCGTAAAATATTCTTTTCATTCGTTTTATAATTACTGATTGCGATTGCCCGATAAAATATTCGAATTGACGACTTATTTCTCATCAAATCCGATTTAATGTTTTTTTCGACTTTCCGCGTACAAATTAACAATGTTGCGAATGGACGGAAAACATATTTGTTGCGAATTGATTCGGTCATACGGCAGAAACACATATCCGTCCACATCGTCGGCAACGGTGATGACCGACAAATCGGAAACCGAACAGGCAAAGCCCAAATCGAGCGTAAAATACACCAAACCGCCGTATAAGTATCGATTATGCGAAGATCCGATATATCGTATCGTATCGACGTCGAGATTCAATTCTTCCTTAATTTCTCTGCACACGGCATTTTCCGCCGTTTCGTCAATATTGACAAAACCGCCCGGCAAATCGAGTAATCCTTTGGCCGGATCGAATTTGCGACGAGTCAACAATATCTCGCCCGCGGAATTCTCGATAACACAAGCCACGGCTGCCGAAGCATTGATATACAACTTTTTTTCGCAATGATTGCATTGCAGGCAATTGCCGGCGGCGGCACAAAAAGATTTTGCCCCGCAATACGGACAATATTGCAGCACGTTTGAAGGAAAATATTCGTTCATGAGATCTTGATGACTATTTGCGTCAATCGAAATATGTTTTTTGTAAAGTTCAAAATAACGGCAAGGTTCAAATCTTTTTCCCGGCAAACCGTACCGGCTCCGAATACATCAGCAATGATATGCATCCGTCAAACAAAGATACGTAAAAAAGCAATACGCACCCGTTTCTTTCTTTTTTGCGCGCTTGATTGTTTTTGCAAAAAAAGCAGTAAATTTGTGAAACAATAATTTTTGATGTTCCGAATACCGTGTTTTTCGAAAAATTAAGACTCAAAACGGCCGACATGATTCTTCGCCGAAAAAGTGTAAGATTGAAACGGCAGAAAATGTTGTTCGATTTCGCCTCGGCAAAATATATCGGCGTGGTATGTTCCACCGAAGACGAAGTAAGCACCGGACACTTGAAAGACTTTTTGC
>JAVBNP010000071.1:0-5143 GCA_031551455.1 Bacteroidales bacterium
ACCCTAGCACCAACACTCATACCATACACGACTCTCTTCAGATATGCCCAGAAAGGGCAGATTAAGTTTCCCCTTCAGGGCGTTTATGTAGGATGAAATTTTTTGCCCCGAGGCGTCGCTTCGCTTGCCGTCGGGCTAAAATAAATAAGCCTTTCAGGCTAAATATGTCAAATTTGAACAACCACCGGAAACCGGAATTATTAAACTATTTCCCGAAGAGGTCTATTGATGAATTGATATGTACTGCACTACTCCGAACTCGTTCGTACCATCGTATAACCGATTAACCCGAAAACGGACATGACGCCGAAATACGTCGCAACGGATAATGCGGAGGGTATTTTTAAATTGCCGACAGCTGTTACCAAATCGATGAGTCGATCGAATATGGTATTTATTCCCACAATACCGACGGTAAGCCCCAATCCGACAATCACACACAAAATCATTACCATCTGCGGTAACGGCGAAGTACGCGGAGGCAGCCGATTTATCAGTTGTTCCGAAAAACCGTTATCGGGAAAATCGGACTTATGTGCCTCAAATATTTTTCTGATGTCTTGATCGCTTATCATTATGCAAAATTTTGAATCTTGAATCTTAAATTTTGAATCCTATCGGTCGTATCCCGAGTTTTTTAAATAACCCGCCAATTTATCCTTTCCTCTGAAAAGATGAGATTTAACGGTACCCTGCGGACAATTCATGATGACGGAAATTTTGCCGATCGGCAAATCTTCCATGTAAAAAAGCAACATGGCTGTTCGCTCGTCTTCTTTGAGTATCGATAATGCTTGTGCAAAATCCATGCTGCGATCGTTATCGGGATTCTCGCCGATGATTTTTTCGCCGACGATTTCGACATCCGCGTTGCCGACATTTTTTCTTGCCCGCGCATGATCGTAAAACGTATTGTACGCAATACGGTATAGCCATGTGGAAAACTTTGCCGCCGCACGAAACGAACCGATGTTCAACCAAGCTTTTACAAACGTGTCTTGAGCCAGATCTTTGCTCAATTCCTTGTCGCCACCCGTCAAGTTGAAAAAGAAACGCAACATGGGCGATCGATAAGTTTCGGCCAATCGGCCGAAAGCTTTCCGGTCACCCAACAGCGCTGCGCGCGAAACAAGCAGTGCGTCATCGGACATTTTCATCGGCGCTCTTTTTCTTCTCGATAAAATGAATGATTAAATAACCGAGCCCAATAAAAAACGGGATAATACCCAATGCCGCCGCCGACTGAGCGGGATGACCATATCCGGGAGTTACCAACCATAAAAATAATGAAACACCCAACCCTACCGAAATACAAATAATTCCCGTATTCAACGGCTTTTTTTCCTTTTTAACGGGAACAAACAATCCGGGAGGAACTTCTATCCCCTTTTCAATGGCCTTTGCATATAATTCGGCTTGTAATCGATCACGTTTACCATTCTCTTTGGTTTTAAACCAAACGATAAGTATAACCATAATAATGGGAAGAAAAAATATCCCAATAACACCTAATACGTCTACACCATTCATTTTTTCTAAATTTTAACGATTAATTTATTTTGATGTTTCAATTTACTTTATTGAGTTTTCCGCCGCCCGATAAAGACACATATTGAACCGAAGCATTGCCCTTATAATTAACCCGACCACCACCCGAGGCTTTCATACCGATGGTTTCGGTTGCGGTAATTTCAACCGAGCCGCCGCCCGACATGTCGGCAGAGAAATGTTTTACGGTAAAATCGAATCCTCTGACTCTTCCGCCACCCGAGGCCGACATGGTATAATTATCCGCGGAACCCGCCAAATCCAATTGGCCACCGCCGGAGGTTCCGGTTTTCAACGTTCGGCAGTTAATGTCCATGACGACATGCCCGCCGCCGCTCGTGCGAATATTGGCATCATCCAAAGCGCCGTTTAGTTCCAACCTCCCGCCGCCGTCAACTCCGGCTTTCAGCGCACGACAATCGATATTCATCTCGGCACGTCCGCCACCGCTCATACGGATATCCGCATTACCGGAAGTTCCCGTAATATTTAATTTTCCGCCGCCCGATGTACCGGCTTTCAAACTCCCGCTTCGAACGTTCATATCGGCTCTGCCGCCACCACTCAGTCGAATGCCGAGTTCTTCTTCGCAAATTACCGAACCTTCAAATGAACCGCCACCGGAACCGTTGATCGAAAGTTGTTCCGATCTGAGGGTATCCGTCAATCTGACCCTCGCCCCGCCCGATGTTGACAATGCGTCAAGCGTTTTCACCGACAAATAAGCCGTTACGTTGCCGCCTTTGAACCAAACGCCGTTTTCGGGTTTGATGGTCAGCGTTCCGCCGCTGACCGACGTTTCGATACAGGAAAGCAAATTTTCGGAAGCTTCCAATATAAGACTTTCCGTATCATTTTGGGTTAGAACGACTCCGATGCCGCCGCTCACTTTCACTTTCGAAAAGTCGCTTACGTTGCGGGGTTCTTTTATCGCATCGCCCGACGGAGTAAGGGATTTGGAAATCGAAATCCGATAATCGCCGCACGAGGTTATGCCGAGAAACAAAATCATGCTTACGGTAAATAATACTCTCATAATGTTTCGATTTTAATGATTTATTTGTTTGGTTTTTATCTTTAGACGTACGAACGTTACGTTTAGTTGCAAGCAAATAAAAAAATATTCGATCGAAGGAATCGTGCGGTATTTAAGGTAGTTTATGTTGTTAATTTCCCGTTTTTGGTCATAAACCGGTCGGTCGGTTATTTTACGAACAATCTAAATAGATGCCGCTATAAGTTCGGAATCTTCACAAAACCGTCAATAATCAAACGGTATTCACATCCCGTTAAGCATCTTTGCAAATATTTGTTCTTTAACTTTATGATGTTTTCGAAATCTGCCTTTCAGAAGAGCGATAAAATACAGAAAATGATTATACTTGTCGGCATATTCGAAAGGAATGGCGCTTCGGCAGATGCTGTCGATGAGCATCTCCAATTGATAATCTATTTCCCGTTGCTGAGCTGCCATAATCTTGACGGCATGCGCATCGATTTCTTCATACAATGAAAAAACACGCTCCACGTACAACGTGTGTTCTTCGACAAGATTTAAAAATCCGTTAAAAAGGTCGACGATTTCATTTCGATGCATCAAATCGACCATCGGCTTGACTTCGGAAAATTCCCGCTTTATGTCGGATTTTGTTTCGCGCGCATAATGTTCGTGCACTTTTAAGATGTACGCCATGGCATCATCAACGGGAAACTTTTCGACTTCCCGAGGGCTTAACCGATAATCGTCAAAACGGTATGTGTTGCACACAAAAACAAAAAGCAACGGATTCAGATGATATTTATCGCAAATATCTCCCATGGTTTCCGTATTTCCAAACCCGAGCTTAACACCGAAGAATTTGAACAACAGAACTACGTGAAAATCGGATTTCAATACATCGACCATCTTGGTGTCGACAGTATAATAAACGGCTTTCTCTGTCATATGATTATTTTTGAGCAAAAATATCACTACAAAAATAATACTAAATTACGTTCCCAACATTCGAAAAACGTCAAACGGAAATATATTTATACTATAGAACTTATTTAAATTTTATAAATCACGCGAATTAAGAATTAATTTGGCTAAAGCCCTCTTGCTCTGACTTGTTTTTAATCGTTGACTGAAGTCAACGGCAATGAATACAAAATCAAATTATTGTCGTCAGCTTTAGTTGACAATACTTGAGCAAAATCATATCGGCTTTAAAGAAACACTGTTTTTATATTCTTAAACAGTCTTTAATATTGAATAAGGGTATGTAGACCGTTTTGGATGTGACATATTAAAACAACGAGGTTGTTCAAAATGTCTTATTTTACATCGTCATTGCGAGCAATAGCGAAGCAATCTTATTGAACAATAATAGATTGCTTCGTCGTGTCTCCTCGCAAAGACGTTTGTTTTTGACTTTTTGAACAACCTCGTTGATGTTAAATGATTTGCGATACCGTTTCGGCTTTATTGTTGCCGAAACCTCTGCCGACAAGTACCCGTTATCGCATTTCCAAAAAACGTAAAACAACGGGACCGATTAAACCCGAAGGCTGCAACGCTTCTTCCGCTTTCCATCCTTTCCACGGGGTGTAAGTATAATGTCCCAATCCCGAATTCGGTTTATCGGCAAGCACCCAATCGGGCCATTCGCCGGTTGCAGGAGCCGAAACCGGATTACGGGCATCGCCGATCAAACGATTAACCCATAAGTCGGTTACCGCAATTTCCAACGTGTTTTTTCCGGAACGAAGATAATCGGTAATGTCTGCCGCAAAAGGATCCTTCCACAACAACACGACTTTCTTCCCGTTCACTTTAACCTCGGCTAAATTTTTCACCGTTCCCAAAGACAACAGAATGCGACGATTTGACTTTTTCCGATCCGCGGGAAGCGAAAATTCGCGTTTGTAAACGGCGGTACCCGAGAAATAGCGAACGCCGTCCTCGGGATATTCGCTCAGCGAAATCAGTTTTTTTAATTGTATCGACTCTGGAGCCCCGGCGTCGGGCGGAAAATTCACTTGCCAATCATTGCTCAAATCGATCGGTGCAACGGATTTTGCTGTTATTTTTTCTTCTTTTCCGTCGGTTTTGGTCACGATTGCTTCTCCGGATTCGGAAAAGAACAGATGCACCTTATTGTCGACAATCCGCGCCGAGACTGCCGAAGCATCTTTTGTTTCGGACGTTTTCATTTGCAAGAGGTGTACCGCATTTCCCGGTCGGAAAATCACAAATTTCGACTCGCGGGGAACAAAATCCATCCGAACAATGGTACGACCTTCTTCGCTGCGCCATACCGGAGCGGGCTCCATCCGAGTTTCGTCCGCATACCAAAATTCCGGCACTTTTCCGCCTTCCACGCGAAATTCAGCTTCATGCGAGATATATTCGTCGGTATTATTGTAAACGAAATAGATATCCACATCTCCTTCGCGACGATGAAGGGACTCCAATCCTTTCGGTAAAGTCACGTCGGGTACTATTTGCAAAACACGCATTATCTCAATATTATCCGCGGTGTTCACCAACGTGCCTTTACCCATCTTACGTGTTTCCCCTTCTTTAAGAGAACCCCATATTTTTTCGACCATT
>JAVBNP010000029.1:0-31474 GCA_031551455.1 Bacteroidales bacterium
CGATAATTGTCCGGGAACGTTGACGTACGAAATAAAACGAACCGCTGATGCGGACTCCGAATACAAGGACAAACTGACTTTCGATTGCACCGAAAAAGGAACGGTCGGCGTTACTTTACGGGTAACCGACCCGGCGGGTAACTCGGCGACTTGCAGCACAACCGTATCCGTGGTCGACAACATCGCACCGACGGCCGGTTGTCAAGACGGCTTACAGGTACGGTTGGGAACTCCGGACAACGGTATTCTTTCCGCCGTTACCTTGAACGACGGAAGTTTCGATAATTGTCCGGGAACGTTGACGTACGAAATAAAACGAACCGCTGATGCGGACTCCGAATACAAGGACAAACTGACTTTCGATTGCACCGAAAAGGGAACGGTCGACGTTACTTTACGGGTAACCGACCCGGCAGGCAATGCAGGCACCTGCGATGCAACCGTATCCGTGGTCGACAACATCGCTCCCAAGGCCGTCTGCCAAAACGGCTTACAGGTACGGTTGGGAACTCCGGATAACGGGACCCTTTCCGCTATTACCCTAAACAACGGAAGTTCTGATAATTGTCCGGGAACGTTGACGTACGAAATAAAGCGAACCGGCGATGCGGACTCCGAATACAAGGATAAACTAACCTTCGATTGCACCGAAAAGGGAACGGTTAGCGTTACCTTACGGGTAACCGACTTGGCGGGTAACTCGGGCACCTGTAACGCAACCGTAACCGTTATGGACAATATCAACCCCGTGGCCCGTTGTAAGCCCGCTACCGTATATTTGGATGGAACGGGAAAAGTAACATTGAACCCGTCGGACATCGACAACGGGAGTTCCGATAATTGCGGCATTGTGACTTATGTCATCAAACGAACGGGAAGTTCTGATCCTTTTGCTTCGTCGTTAACTCCGGATTGCAATGATTTGGAAGTATTGACCGACGGAATCTCCGTGACGCTTCGAGTGGAAGATGCTTCGGGAAATTTTGGAGAATGCGATGCAGTCGTGACCGTACTCGATGATACCAAACCCAAAGCTGTTTGCAAACCCGCTACCGTATATTTGGACGGAACCGGAACAGCAACATTGAGCCCGTCGGATATCGACGACGGGAGTTCCGATAATTGCGGCATTAAGACTTATACAATCAAACGGAAAGATGGCGCCGATCCTTTTGCCTCATCATTATCACTTTCCTGTAATGATTTGGAGGTGTTGGTCGGCGATATTTCCGTGACGCTGCGGGTGGAGGATGCTTCGGGTAATTTCGACGAATGTGATGCTTTGGTGACCGTGATCGACAACATCAACCCCACGGCTGTTTGTAAATCCGCCACCGTATATTTGGACGGAACGGGGTATGCAACGTTGAACTCGTCGGACATCGACGACGGGAGTTCCGACAATTGCGCCATTACGACTTTCGTTAGACGGACGGGAAGTTCCGATCCTTTTGCTTCGTCGTTGACTTTGGATTGCAATGATTTGGAGGTATTAGCCGGCAAAATCTCCGTAACATTGCGAGTGGAAGATGCTTCGGGTAATTCCGACGAATGCGACGCTTTGGTAACCGTGATTGACAACATCGTTCCCACGGCCGTTTGTAAAAATCTCACCCTCCGTTTGGATGAAACAACGGGCTTGGCAACATTACTGCCTTCGGATATCGATGACGGCAGTTCGGATAATTGTGCCATTACGAATCGTTTGATCAAAAGAACGGGCAGCTCAGATAATTACGGAACGACATTGGTATTCGATTGTAATGATGTGACGGCAGAAGGCGGAATTTCCGTAACGTTGCGGATAGAAGATGTTTCGGAAAATTTTGATGAATGCGATGCTACCATTACCGTGGAATTCCATGACGGTAAAATACCGAATCCGACCGTCTCGGTCGATCCCGTCAACAAAGAAATATGCAGCGGCGGAACGGCAACATTGACATTATCCGATCCGGATTTTGACGCCGCAACCGAATGGAGTTGGTATGAAGCAATCCCTTCCGGCATCACGCAGGATGCGAGCAGTATAGCAATTCCCGTTATTTCATTTACGTTTTCCAACAGCAAGGATATCGTCGATACCGTTAAATTTTCCATTACTCCGAAAATATACCAAAAATGTGTTCTCCCGAACATCCCGACATCCGTTATCGTAAACCCTCAACCGAAAATTATCGCAATTCGCGATACGAGCATCTGCGATAATACGCAAACGTTGATACCGATCGAGACAAGTTCCGTTATCAGCGAACATGCAAGCGTTTATTACGGATGGACGATCTCAACGAACACAAACGTCACGGGTCAAAGCGCTTCCGGTAGCGAAATCGAATTGACTAACGATGCACTTATCCGACAAACATTGGATAACCACACCGTATCGTACCAGGAAATAACATACGCCATGCATCCGTCGTTGCATCTGAACGGCAATGTGTGTCCTTCGCCCGACAATAAGCAAACCGTAATTACCGTTGAACCGACGCCGATCATTCAAATTACGGCAAGCCAAGATACCATCTGCAACAGCACTCCGATTAATTTCTCGATTAGCAGTCTCAACCAATCCAAAGGATTATGGGAGAGCGATCTCGACGTGGTGTCGGAAAATAATACTGATGTAACGCCGCCCGCTATTCCGCAACCGAAAAACGGAACGTTTTCGCAAACCATCACCAATAACGCTCTCGGGGTTCGTCGGGTAAGATATACATTTAAACCTCAAATCAAGATCAAACAAGATTCGTATTGTCGGGCTCCGGAAAACGATACGCTGGTTCTCGTGGCCGTGAACCCCACTCCGGTGATGACGACTTATTTCCCGGAAGGCGGCGATTCAATCTGTTATCGCGACGGTACGGAATTACGCATGAATTCCGGCAATCGAAGCATTATCGGAACGCTGCGATACGATTTGTGGAAAGTGGATTACAATGCGGGGACGGTACTTAACGTTGCCGAACCCGATACGGTCGATTTTACGGGACAAAGCCCCAACCGAGGCGCCATGCTTGATCAAACAAGCATACAAAACATTTCGGATGCGGTGCAAGCGGTGACGTATTCTCTTTACCCCGTTATCGAATATCGTTCGCTGCATTGTCCGGGAACATCCGTCGATAAAGTTTTGCGTATCGCCCCCGAACTGAAATTCGAATTGGAAGCCCGAACATATATCGGCGGTCGCAACATCCAATGTTACGGCGAAAAAAACGGTAAATTGTGGGTAAAACAGCCCAAAGGCGGTTGGCCTTTGCCCGGTCGATCAACGTATGATAATACCGCGTACAATTATGCGTGGAACGTCGTAACAAGCAATACCGACACCATCAGAAATTTGCCCGCCTCGGCGTATGGAGTTACCGTATCGGACAAAAAGTCACATGGTTGCCATGCTCAAAAGGATACGGTATTGACGCAACCGGATAAGTTAATTGCACCGACTTCCAATGTTGTTCCCGATTGCAACGGGCCCACGGGCAGCATTACCATCTTTGCAAGCGGAGGAACAAGAGGATATGCTTACCTGTGGTGCGTGAAACCCGACGGCTCCGAGAGCAATGCATGTCCCGCCGGATTTTCGCCGCCATCCAAAAACGATTCCGCCGCAACCAATTTGCGGGCGGGAACTTACTACATAGCGGTGGTAGATACCAACACCTGTCGAACGGATATCTTGGCCGACTTACCTTATGATACCGGGGGATCTTCCATTACGGCGGGATGGAACAAATCCACATACGGGCAATCAAATGTCCTTGCGTACAACATATCCTGTTACGGAGCAAAAAACGGGAGTTTGAATCCGTCCTTGCAAAAACCCGCCTTGGCTTCCGTTGTGTCCTACACATGGATACATGAAGGCGGAATATATAAAACCGATACCGTTCAAAACGGAGAACATTTCGTTTGGAGCGGCGGCAGAAGTGATATAACCATTGAAAATTTGGGACCGGGTAATTACGAATTATCGTTGACGGACGATAGGGGATGTGAATATCACGGTACGCAAACGATTACCGAGCCGCCGCGCATCAGTTTTACATACGATGTGCCACTGTACGATAACGGTTACGAAGTTGAATGCGACAGCACCGAAACCGGCAGAATCAGCATATCGAATGTTTCGGGCGGATACGGCACCGTGTACGGCCCGTATGAGTATTTATGGACGCCGCCGAATGGCGGGATCGATCAAAGAGCGGCGGAGCAACCTCATCTCAGCGCGGGAACATATACGGTTAAGATCATAAGTAAAGGCGTTAATTGGGATAACGCAGCATTTTATTGCGACACCTCTCAATCGTTTACGTTACGGGAACCGCCTCCGGTAGATATCCAAGCAGTCATTCCCGATATGAACGGATACCGAATTGCTTGTTACGGCTATGCTACGGGTGCCATTAATCTCAACGTGAGCGGAGGCGACGAAACGTTTGCGTATCAATGGAGCACCGCCGATGGTTCGGGATTAAATCCTCAAGCCCGAAATCAAACCGGTTTAACGGTCGGAACCTATTCGGTTGACGTTTTTTATTACGGCGGCCGGTGCGTTAAAACCCGAAAATACGCATTAAATCAACCGACCGAAATCGAAGGAAATGCCCAAATAAGCACCATCAAATGTCACGGCGACCAAGATGCATCCATCGTTATTCAGCCCACGGGCGGAGTCACGGGTATACCGTATACATATCTGTGGAGTTCTCCCGACGCCTCCATCAACGGCTTACCGACGGATCAAAATCAATATTACTTGGGCGCCGGCACCTATTGGCTGACGATTACCGATCAAAACGAATGCATCAAAACCGAAACATATACATTGACCGAACCCGATCCCGTTACGGCAGATCTTACGGTTGAAAACGTAAGCTGTCGATCCGACAATGCGGGATACAACAACGATGGCACTATTGTCGCCAACGTAACGGGAGGTACTCCCGAATACAAGTATTTATGGGATACCGGAGCAACAACTTCAATTGTCTCGGGATTGGCTCCGGGTACTTATTTCGTAACGATAACGGATGCATATGATTGCCAAGTTATCGCGGGTGAAACCGTGGAAACTCCGCCGGCGGTAACGGTAACGGCAATTGCAACACCCGAATATAACGGATACAATATTGATTGTTACGGCAACAGTACGGGAAAAATAAGTGTCGACGTTCAAAACGGAAGACCGCCGTACACTTATCAATGGTCATCGGGAAATACCTCTGCCGAAATAGATCGGGCGAAAGCGGGAACATACTCGGTAACGGTGACGGATCGGTTCAATTGCAAAGGCAATGATCAAGTAACGCTCATCCAACCCGACAAATTGCAACCGCAAGCCGTAACTTCCGATATTACATGCCCGAGCGGCGACGACGGCAAGATCCAAATGATCGTCACCGGAGGCGTGATACCTTATCGGTACGCTTGGTTGACGATACCGGAAGACAACACGCCGATTGCCGATCGATTGTCTGCGGGAAAATATACGGTACACATCACCGACAACAATGAATGTTATGCGGATGTAAACGTTACCTTGAATCAACCCCCGCCTTTCGACATACGATTTAACGTAACTGATCCGTTCTGTCCCGACATGAATAACGGCGAGATACGAACATCCGTTTCGGGCGGCACACCTTCGTACAAATATTTATGGCCGCGTTTGGGAGATACGTCACCCGATTTGGCCGATGTGGGCACCGGCAGCTATACGTTGGAAGTCACCGATTCACGGGATTGCAAAGTTTCCGAAACCGTTGAAGTGGGTTACAGAAGTCCCGGATGTTTGAAAATCCCCAATGCTTTCTCGCCCAACGATGACGGTACGAACGATCGGTGGGAAATTACGGTGGGAGATCCCGAGTCGGCCGTTCGCTATCAGCTTCGCGACCTGTATCCCGATGCCGTAATTGAAATATATTCGGCCAATTGGGGGATATTGTTGTATCGTTCTCAAAAAGGATACCCTGAGCCGTGGGACGGGAAATATCGCGGAAAATATCTGCCGGTCAATTCCTATTTGTATATCATCAAGTTGAATGATACGATTAAGCCGATCACGGGTAACGTTACCATCATCAGATAATCGGTTATCATGAAAAATGTCCGTATACTGATTTGTTTGCTGTTTTTGTCGGGGAACGTTGTTGCCCAACAAACGCCGGTATACAGTCAATATTTCGTTAACGGATTCGTGATTAACCCCGCCTTGGCCGGAAGCGACGGAACCCTCAAATTCGAGGTAGCGGCGCGCGATTACCTGATCGGAATCAAAGAGAGTCCCATGACGTTTACAGCCAGCGGAAACGGCCGATTGTTACGTAAAAAAGTGTCCGTCAAAAACGGGAAACCTAGGTCGCAAAGCGGACGAGTCGGTATGGGCGGACTGGTTTATAACGATCGTAACGGTTTGGTGAACCGTATCGGATTTCAGTATACGTATGCGTATCATATCGATCTCAGAAATTCCCAATTATCGTTGGGATTGTCGGCCGCCTTGTCTCAAACGCGTATCGATGCGGCAAAATTGGACTTTAACGACCCCGAGCCGTTATTGAAAGATGGTTTCGGAAATTTGGCGTATGTTCCCGACGCCGCTTTGGGTATTTTTTATAAAAAAGAAGCGTATTATGCCGGACTCACGGTCTCGAATTTGTTTCAACGATCGCTTAATTTCGGCGAATTCGACTATAATTATGTCATGTATCGACACTACTTCCTGCTCGGAGGTACAAGTTTCGATGTGGGAAAAGAAGCCTACATAGCGCCTTCTTTTCTCGTAAAGGCCACATCCAACCGTATGTATCAAGCGGAAATCGCCACCCGATTTTCATATAAAGATGATGTCTGGATGGCTGTTTCGTATCGTACGCCCAAAATAGCCGCTTTGATGGTCGGCGTGCGTGCCGGAAAATTGTTTTTCGGATATACGTACGAATATAATTTCGATACCATCCGCAGTTACAGCTACGGATCGCAAGAACTTTGCGTGATATACCGTATCGGAGATACCGCACGAAGGTACCGATGGTTGATTCGGTATTAATTAATACCTCCCGAAAAAATATACCCGATTTTATCGTCGTCAATCGACGAACTCTATCCAATCATGCTTATCGGGCGCATCACCGTATTGTATGGCTCGAAGTTGATTGTATAATTTGGTGCTTACAGGACCCGCCTCGCTGCCGTAATCGTATATTTTATCGGTTTGCGGATCGAATATCTTGCCAATTGGGGTAATCACCGCTGCGGTGCCGCATTCGCCGACTTCGTCGAATGTTTCCAATTCGGCAACCTCAACGGGTCTGCGTTCCACTTTAATTCCCATATCCTCGGCCAATGTCATTAAGCTGTTGTTGGTAATGGATGGTAATATGCTGTGCGATTGGGGAGTGACGTATGTATTGTTCTTGATCCCGAAAAAATTGGCGGGACCGCATTCGTCAATGTATTTTTTCTCTTTGGCATCCAAATACAATCCGGTGGCATATCCCATTTGTTGTGCTTGAACGGATCCGGGCAGGCTTGCGGCATAATTACCTCCCGCTTTGATGTGTCCCGTTCCGAGGGGTGCGGCACGATCACTGTCGCGAGTGACCATCACGTCAACAGGCTTAAATCCGGTTTTAAAATAAGGCCCTACCGGGGTAACAAATACGACAAAAAGAAATTCTTTGGCCGGTTTAACGCCCACTTCGGCGCCCGATCCGACCAAAAGAGGCCGTATATACAGTGTAGCGCCCGACTCATAGGGCGGAACAAAATGTTCGTTGAGCTTTACGGCCTTTTTCACCGCCGCAACAAACAGATCGACCGGAGGCGTCGCCATTCGGATATAGTTGCCGGAATTAACGAGGCGTTGAGCATTGTCGTGACAACGAAACAAACGAATTCTGCCGTCTTTTCCGCGGTAAGCTTTTAACCCTTCGAAAACTTCCTGACCGTAATGCAGCGAAGTTGCTGCCATGTGCAGCATGATGTATTCGGAAGAAGTAACCTCGAGTTCGCCCCATTTTCCGTCTCTATGGTAACAACGAACATTATAATCGGTTTTCATGTAACCGAACGGCAGATTTTTCCAGTCGATATTTTCCATTTGCATTTGTGTTTTTGACAAATGCAAAAATAATAAAGAATTAATAATAAACCTTTATATTTTCGAACCGGATTCTTCCAACGGCAAATACAAATCCACGTTAAAGGATTCTTCGGAAATATCTTCCGTACGAATATATCCGTTATTGGTTTCGATCAAAGTTCGGCACAACATCCAACCCAACGTGACGGCTTTGCCGATTTCGGATCGATCGGAACCGTAGTCGTTGGTTTCGTACAATTGCAAAAACATTGTTTTCAAAGGCATTTGGCCTTGATAATTAATCCGTATTCGGCCGTATTGTTCGTTTTTATCTCCCGAAACGGTGATGACGGCATTGTTTCCAGACAATCGGATCATATTCTGCAATAAGGTTTTCAATATGCCTTTAATCGTTTCTTCATCCGCATACACATACAAGCGATGTTTCATCGCATTGGAAAGCGTTATGTTTTTTTCTGCCGCGCCGTATTTGTGATGACCGAAAGCATCGTCCACCAACATGATCATTTCCGTGTATTGCGTCGTCGTCCGAACTCCTTGCGATTGAATTTTCGACCATTGTAACAGATTTTCCAGCAACAAAGAAATATTTCCCACGTTATCGGTTAATTCGCCGACCGCCCGGCGAAAACGATCCTCGCTCATGTCTGCCGCCATCAATTCGACCAAATCTTGCTTCAATCGAATTAAAGGGCTCCGCAAATCGTCCGACATGGTTTTGAATAATTCCGTTTTGGAACGATCCGATTGATCTAACGAATGATGCGTCTCGGCAAGATCGATCTTCTTTTGACGGAGATCTTGATTGTCCGAAATCAATTTATTTTTCTTTTCCGATATATCTTCTCGTTTCTCCCTCAATCGACTTTCTTCCCGACGAAGTTTTTCCGAAGAACGTCTGAGCCGGACAAACAGGAAAATTCCCGCGCTTGTAACAATAATAAGTATGATGACGAAAATATTCATCTTTGCGTATTGATTTTCTTTTTCTTCGTATATCGATCGGAGTTGCAAATCTTGTGCCTGCATGTCCTGCAATTCGATCTGCAAAGCTTTTTCGGAATTGTTCCGAATTTGGTCCAACGAATGAATTTGTTCGGTCAAACGTTCAATCTCCCGTTGAGATAAAAAAGCTTGTTTAAAATTTCCGGTTGCGGAATCCAACATGACCAACAATTGCAGATTATCAACATAACCCGGCATATCTGTTTCGGGATCGGTCTTTTGAAAACATTGCGCCAACATGAGACGAGCTTCCCGATAACGTTCCGTTTTAATCAAACACTCGGCAATATTTTTCAGACAAACCGTTTCTATTTGTGTTTGTCCTTTTTTACGAGCACGATTGAGGATGTCTTCACTCAGTTCGATGGCACGTTTATAATTACCTTTTTGAAACTCGATTCCGGCTTGACTTACCATGATGGGATCCGATATATAATTTCCGTTATTGCGAGATTCCCGTAAAGCCATGAGCGAATATTCTTCGGCCAATTCGTAATTCTTCAGATAAAAATAAGCACCCGAAATATTATGCAAGATCAATATTTCAATCTTTTTATCTCCGCATTCCAAAGCTTCCTGCAAAGCTCTTTTTAAATAAAACAATTGTTTGTCATAATCGTTCATATAGTTGTAAATAACCGAGATACTTCGGTTTACTTCGGCCATTGCTTTCTTATCGTCCGTTTTTTTATAGATATCGTACGATTGCCGGTAATAATCGAGTGCTTTTCCCGGTTGTATTTTTTGCCAATACATCCCCATCATCGTATTGGCCCGTGCCTGCAATAATGAATTTTTGCTTTGCTGTGCCTCATTAAACAACAAATTGCAATACCGAAACATACTGTCTTTATCGATCAGGTCATAGCCTTTGATCATTTTAATCATGATATCGGCACGCACGGTATCAACTTCCTGATGTCGATTCAATTGCTGCGACAAATCTTCCAATTCGGCGTTTCGAGCAAAGCAAAATGCCGTAAACGCATACCACAAAAGTATGCCTTGAAATATATGCCGGATGTTTTTCGAGCTCCTCATGAAAAAATGTTCAAATCTCAAACGGGATGTTTACCTTAAGTTACATTCAAATTCCGAACAAGTATACGTAAATATTTTATAATGAGAGCATTTGTTTGATAAACGATTAATATTCGATGTCCAACGGATGATTTCCTTTGACAGACCCGTTACATAAAAGTTTTTCGGGTTAAAAAATTTATTCATACTTTTGGTCTTTCAAAATAATCGGAAAAACATCGTGTTTTTTGTTTCGACTCCGTCATTGGTTATATATGTCTTTTTGGCTGTTTGCTGGCTGGCCAACATTGCTTTTTTTGCCGTCAATCGGCAACAAGATCGAGACATAGTCGATACGATTTGCGAGTATCATTCGTCGACGGACCAAATTTCCCGGTATTCCGTCACGTTCGAAATCAAAAACGACGTTCGAAAATATTCAACCGATCGTAAAACAATTCAAAACATTTTTTTGCGATCCTTTACTTATGCTGACATCGTCCGGAATTTTTCCTCAAATATTATTCCGCCCGATCCGAACCCGAAAAAACCGAACCGGGGCGTTTATCGTAATCTCTTTTTTCGTCCTCCTCCTTTCGTCGGTTAAGGAATAACCGATATACTTTGTGCATTTTTTTATGAAAAAAGACGCGCAAAGATATAAGCTTTGTTTATACTTTTTTGCAAAAATGACACAATGTGTTATTAAGTGTCTGCAATTCTTAATTTTACCAATTGATTATTTTTATATGTACATAAAATACAATATTATCGTTTTGATGTCTTTGGCTTGCAGTCCGCTTCTCGCTCAATCCGGAGATCCCGATGCCGTGACGCAAATCGATTTGGAAGAGGTGGTGGTATCATCGACAAAAGAGACCAACGAACTTAAATCGCTTCCCGGTTCCATTTCGTTCATTACGCCACGAATGATGGAAAATGAAAAAATCATCTCAATCACGGATATGAGTGCCGTGATTCCGAATTTTTACGTATCAAATTACGGTTCCAAAATGTCTTCTTCGATATACATTCGCGGAATCGGCGAACGAAGCACGGGGCAAGCCGTCGGCCTGTACGTCGACAACATGCCTTATTTGGACAAGTCGGTTTTTAACTTCGATTTTCTGGACGTGCAACGCATCGAAGTGCTCAGAGGCCCGCAGGGAACACTCTACGGACGGAATGCCATGGGTGGAATCGTCAACATATTCACGCATTCGCCGTTGGATTACAAAAAAACCAAAGTAACACTCACGGCAGGTAACTATGGCCTTTTCCGGGCCAATGCTTCCGTATCCGAAAAAATCGGAAAAATCGCGGGTCTTTCGTTAAGCGGATATTATGACGGGAGTAACGGATTTTTTGAAAATCAATACGACGGGGAACATGCCGATAAACTGAGTTCCACCGGAGGTCGATTCCGCTTGGATTTACGGCCCGCCGAAAAGTGGACGATTCAATTGATGGCCAATTACGATTATTCCGATCAGGGCGCTTTTCCTTACGGAGTGTATACCGACGGGAGCATTGCGGCGCCCGATTACAACAGTCCGGGAAAATACATTCGCGAAGTGGCGGGCGGCAATGTTAATCTGGAATTCAAAAACGATAAAATCGTTTTTACCTCGTCGACCGGGTTTCAATATCTCGATGATGATATGCGTATGGATTTGGATTACGGTCCTCAATCCCTTTTTACCATCAATCAGCTTAAAACGGAAAAGAATTGGACGCAGGAATTTGCCGTTAGATCCAATACCCGAAACAATTATCAATGGTCGTTCGGCGCGTTTGGGTTCAGCAACGATTTGCGCACCGATGTGCTGACCACCATGTATCAGGAAGCGCTGCAACCGATTTTTGATGAGATGGTTGCCGGTAATCCCAATGCCCCGAAGTTGGAAGTTACCGATAATGAAGTTCCCATTCCGGGAACATTCAAAACGCCGGCTTACGGCGGCGCCGTTTTTCATCAATCCACATATAACAATCTTTTTGTTGAGGGCTTATCGTTGACGGCGGGAATACGATTGGATTACGAAAAAACAAAATTGGATTACAACACATCCGCCTTGATGAATATAAATGTCGTTATGGGCCCTCGTGTTATACCGCAAACCGCCGGAACGGATTTGGTCGGCTCGGGCTCCATGTCGTTTACCGAATGGTTGCCTAAAGTTACCTTAAAGTATGCATTCGACAAAAAACGTTATGTCTATGCTTCTGCCGCAAAAGGCTACAAAGCGGGCGGGTACAACATTCAAATGTTTGCCGATGTGGTACAAAACATCGTAAAAGAGAAAAGTAAAAGCGGGAGGCCGCAAAATCCCATACCCGCGGAATCGTCCGATTCCATACTCGCTTCGGTATCGTATAAACCGGAATACAGTTGGAATTACGAATTGGGATTCAAGGGCGAAATCATCGAAGATTTGCTTCATGCGGAAGCTTCCGTTTTCTATATCGACGTAAGAGATGTATTGGTCACGCAATTCGTGGAAAGCGGTTACGGGCGATTGTTAAAAAACGCCGGTCGTGCGGAAAGCACGGGATTCGATTTGGGATTAACGGCTTATTTGTCCGACGGTTTCACCCTGTCGGCCAATTACGGTTATTCGCATGCCGTTCTCAAGGATTATAAAACGGAAGAAGCCGATTATTCGGGGAATTATATTCCGTTTGCTCCGCAAAACACGTTCTCGATCGGTGCGGGATACAGCCGCGGATTGCGAAACAACAAGATTATCGATCGTTTTAATGTTCAGGCGCAATACAACGGGGCGGGAAAGATTTATTGGACGGAAGCCAACGATGTCGCTCAAAATTTCTACGGATTGTTGAATCTGAAGGCGGGCGTATCCAAAGGTATTTTCGGTTTGAGCGTTTGGACCAAGAATACGTTGAACACCGATTATGCCGCTTTCTATTTCGAAACGGAAACGAAAAATTTGGCACAAAAAGGGGCTCCTTTTCAGATAGGAGTTGATCTCACGGTTTCGTTCTGAGTCGAAAACGAATTGGTTGCGGCAATGTTCCGAAAATCAAATAATGCATGCATGGATCGAACAATCGAAGATTACATGTTTTGGTATAATATTTGCTGTAAATCGGGCGAAAATTTATTCGTTAGAAAAACGAAATTTAGTTAAATTTGCGCGAAAATTAGTATAATTCAATAAACAATCAGATAACAATATGACAAAGATTAAAGTAGGTATTAACGGATTTGGCCGCATCGGACGTTTGGTATTTCGTGCCGCCATGCAAAGAGACGATATTCAAGTAGTAGGAATCAACGATTTGATTGACGTTGATTATATGGCTTATATGCTCCGTTATGACACGGTACACGGCCAATTTAAAGGTACTGTTGACGTGAAAGACGGTAAATTGGTTGTTAACGGACAAGCTATCCGCGTAACTGCCGAAAAAAACCCCGCCGATTTGAAATGGGGCGATGTAGGCGCCGAATACGTGGTTGAATCGACCGGTTTGTTCCTCACCAAGGAAACAGTGCAAGGACACATCAACGCGGGTGCAAAACGCGTGGAAATGTCGGATCCTTCGAAAGACGACACTCCGATGTTCGTAATGGGTGTTAACCACAAATCATACAAAGGTGAACCGTTCGTTTCCAATGCATCTTGCACCACCAACTGTTTGGCTCCTTTGGCTAAAGTTATTCACGATAACTTCGGTATCGTCGAAGGTTTGATGACCACCGTACATGCCACCACCAATACACAAAAGACGGTTGACGCCCCTTCCATGAAAGATTGGAGAGGCGGACGTGCCGCTGCCGGCAACATCATTCCCTCATCAACGGGTGCCGCCAAAGCCGTAGGTAAAGTAATTCCTTCGTTGAACGGTAAATTAACGGGTATGGCTTTCCGCGTTCCCACGTTGGACGTATCGGTTGTTGACTTGACTTGCCGTTTGGAAAAAGGCGCTTCGTATGATGAAATCAAAGCCGCTCTCAAGAAAGCTTCCGAAAACGAACTGAAAGGTATCCTCGGATACACCGAAGATGAAGTAGTATCAAGCGACTTTGTCGGTGATGCACGCACTTCCATCTTCGACGCAAAAGCGGGAATTTCCTTGAACAACAATTTCGTGAAACTCGTATCGTGGTATGACAACGAATGGGGTTATTCCAACAAAGTACTCGAACTGATTGCCCACATGGCAACCGTAAAATAAATCGAGATTTCGATGATAACAAAAAGCTCCTCAATAGGGAGCTTTTTTGTTATCTGCACCATCAAGAATTAGTTTATGCCCAAATAAGTCCGCGAAGCGGGCAAATATGAATAATCGCAGGCGACAAACGGGTTTGTTTGATTTCTCTTTCTTCCAAAATAATCTAAGATAAATAGTGCCGGACACTTAGATGTTGTTTAAATTAAGTATTTTGATTCGATTAAACTGCGCCTCCGGCGCGCCGAAAATTCAAAAACTTACCTTTATCCGAGGCGTTGCCGTCGGGCTGAATTAGATTGGGCTTTCAGCCCGATTACTAAAATAACATCAGCCTAAAAGGCTAACTTATTTTAGCCCGACGGCAACGTCTCGGGACAGAATGAATTCCACGTAACCCAACGTCCCGTAAGGACAATTTAAAAATTTAAACAACTTCTTATTGATGTCAAGTTTTGCAGATTTTCCGAAAATGATGACACAAACGGTTTGCAAAAAAATGCTTAACTTTGATGCTCAAATCGTAAAAACCGAACACGGATGAAAGCAATTGCAAACATAGCCCGTATTTTACTCGGGATCGTATTCATTTACTCGGGATTCGTCAAAGGTATCGATCCACTGGGATCAACGTATAAATTCATCGACTACTTCACCGCGTTCGGATTGTCGGGGTTATCGCCGACCGCTTTTCCGCTGGCCGTTTTGCAAAACGCACTCGAATTTACCATCGGGGTAACGTTGGTTTTGGGCCTGCGGATGAAAGAAACGGGTTGGGGCGTACTGCTTTTCATGGGCTTTTACACTCCGCTCACGTTCGTTCTTGCATTAACCAATCCCGTAACCGATTGCGGTTGTTTCGGAGATGCGTTGGTGTTGACCAATTGGCAGACTTTTTACAAAAATGTCGTATTGTTGCTGTTGGCCTTAATCGTATTCCTGTACCGAAAAAAATATCGCCCGTCCTATCTTCCCGTTGCCGAATGGATTTGGGTTACTTTTATTGCCGTCATCATCATCGGAATATCCGTTTATTGTTATCGTCATTTGCCGTTGTTCGATTTTCGGCCATATCACATCGGCGCCGATATTCCGCAAGGAATGACAGTACCCGAAGGCAAGCCGACCGATGAATTCGAAACGACCTTGGTGTACGAAAAGGACGGATTGGTAAAAGAGTTTACCGAACATGACTATCCATGGAACGATACCGCATGGGTATGGAAAGAAACGAAATCGGTGTTGATCAAAAAAGGATATGAACCTCCGATTCACGATTTTTCAATAACGACACCGGACGGAAACGATATTACCGATGACGTGTTGGCTTTTGACGATTATGTTTTTCTGTTAATTGCGCGACGTTTGGATGACAGTAATCGTCAAGCGTTGGATAAAGCCGTCGAGATAGCCGATTTTTGCAAGGAGCACGGGTATCGCTTCTATTGTCTCACCTCGTCGCCGCAAAGTCGGATCGAACCGTTGAAATCGGCGTTGGGGCTGACGTACGATTTTTGTTTTACGGACGAAATAACGCTCAAAACGATTGTTCGTGCCAATCCGGGCTTGGTATTGCTCCAAAAAGGCACGGTTTTAAATAAGTGGCATTATAACGATATGCCCGATGCAAGCGCATTATCGCCCAATTTGTTGAGTTATTCCTTGAAAGCGCAAGTTGCAAAATCCGATGATCGCTTAATAACGGGCTTGCTGCTGGTTTTTGTCTTGTTTACGGCCGCCTTTTTTCGGTTCCGCCAAACTGACGACGATTAACGGTTTTTCGAAAGGATATCGCAATACCGATTGATCGTTCGCTTATTGTCTTTCATTATTGCTTTTCGCCATGTATTATTATCTTGTTTCCGTATACCTCGTTATTTTGTTCTTGGTCACTTCATTGATCTTTTTACCGATTGCATGTTTTTTGCGCGTTTTTACGGGACTGTTCGATCGTCGGCTGGCTGCCCTGCACATGTTTTCGTGTTTTTGGGGTTCGTGCTATACTTGGCTCAGTCCGTTATGGAGCGTTACCATCACGGGGCGCGAACACGTGGACAGGGAAAAAGCGTATGTCATGGCGTGTAATCACCAATCGATGTTGGACATCTTGATTGTCTATCGCATCTTCCTGCATTTCAAATGGGTTGCCAAAGCATCTTTGTTTAAAATCCCCATCATCGGATGGAACATGTGGTTGAATCGTTACATCAAAATCGAGCGCAGCAACATGAAAAGTCAACGCAAAATGATTCGTCAATGCGCGGAAACCATTCGGAAAGGCAGTTCGGTAATGATTTTCCCGGAAGGTACGCGTTCGCGAAACGGCGAATTGCGAAATTTCAAAGAAGGCGCTTTCCTCATCGCATTGCAACAAAAAGCGGACATTGTGCCGATGGTACTCGACGGCTCGGCAAAAGCTTTACCCGAAAAAGGGTTCATTCCCCGCACCAAACAGGATGTTTGCCTGCACATTCTTCCGCCGGTTTCCTACGAGATTTTTAAAGACATGGGCATACGCGAAGTATCGGACTACATACACCGAATAATCGCCGATGAACTGAATCGCATGCGGACACCGGCTACGGTTTCGTAAATGTTGAAGCGATAATCGACAACAACGATTGTTCGAAACTTAATTCGATCGAGATGATCGTTTTGGTCGAAAACAAAAACAAGTTTGTCGGATGAACAATCGATTCGGCTCGATTGTTGTACCTATAATTAATCCCGATCGTCGGATTCGGGATGTAAAAATTAATGTAATACTAAATTTATCAAGCCATGAAAAGACATGTTCTTAAAAACAAAAATTTACCGGTTCAATGTGTATTAATTTGTTTTGCGCTTAGCGCGGAAGGACAAGTTCCCGTATTCACGCAGCCGAAATTGCCCTATGCCTACAATGCTTTGGAACCTTATATTGATGCAATGACGATGGAAATCCATTACTCGCGACATCACGCGGCATACACCAAAGGTTTGAACGATGCACTGCAAGCGCTTACGACTCCTGTTCCTTCAACGATGGAGGAAATTTTTAAGGAAATATCCAAATATCCCGCAGCGGTTCGTAACAACGGAGGCGGATATTACAACCACAATTTGTATTGGGAATGCCTTTCGCCCACCGGAGGCGGAGAACCTTCGGGAAAATTGGCCGATGCGATTCGTCGCGACTTCGGTTCGTTCGATGCCTTCAAGGAACAATTCTCCAAAGCGGGCGCCACGCGATTCGGTTCGGGATGGGCTTGGTTGATCTCAAATAAAGGTAAATTGTCGATTGTTTCGACACCCAATCAAGACAATCCGTTGATGGATATTGCCGAGACGAAAGGAACGCCCGTATTATGTCTCGACGTGTGGGAACATGCCTATTATCTGAAGTATCAAAATAAGCGTGCCGACTACATTCAAGCATTTTGGAATGTGGTGAATTGGAAATACGCGTCTTCGGCATACGAAAAGACTCTGTGATGCCGTAAAATTTCTTTTGCATACATTTTGTTGTACTTATTTTGTCGGTAATCTTGATTTTGAAATTATGGATGAAATATCGGATTTCTTGAATATAACGTACAACAATGTGCTTCCGCAAAAAGGAAAAGTCTTGATTTCTCAACCGTTTTTGTCGGACGGTTATTTTAAACGATCCGTGGTGCTGTTGACCGAATATTCGGGAGACGGCGCCGTGGGTTTTTTATTGAATAAGCGTTTGAATATCACGTTGGGCGACATGATGGACGATTTTCCGTCAAACGAATCGCCTCTGTCAATCGGCGGTCCGGTAAGCACCAATACCTTACATTATTTACACACCTTCGATAACATTCCGGATGCCGTTGAAATTGTTAACGGTATTTATTGGGGAGGGAATATTGACGTCATTCGTAAACTTTTATCGACATCGATCATGAAGCCCGAGAATATTCGCTTTTTTTTGGGTTATTCGGGTTGGACGAGCGGACAATTGGATGAGGAATTGAAACACGACTCGTGGTTGGTCGGCGACATCCGTCCGATGCTGATTATTCATCCACCCGCGGATTTATGGCACGAATCCGTAAAAAACATGGGTGATAAATATAAAATGTGGGTAACTTTCCCCGAAGATCCGGGATTTAATTAAAATTTTCCTCATCCGTAACGTTCGGAATCTTTTTTGCTTCGATCGTGAAATAAAAACATGACCCGACGCCCGGTTCCGATTCAACCCAAATCGTTCCGCCCATCATTTCCGCCAGACTTTTCGAAATGGCCAATCCGATGCCCGTTCCTCCGATATTCCGATCACTGTGTTCTTCCACCTGTCGGAAACGATCAAAAACGAAATGTTGTTGTTTCTCGGGAATTCCTATGCCGGTATCCTTTACATGAAAAAGCAATTGTCGATTGTCGGATTTGACGTATCCGAAACGAATGTATCCCTTATCCGTAAATTTAATGGCATTGCTCACCAAATTCATGAGAATTTGTTGCAATCGGACGGGATCGACAAAAATCGTTTCGTCCGATGTCGTTTCATCGAGAATGATTTCTATTTTTTCTTTATCCTTCTTTTTCAGCAATTGTCGGTACAGCAACAGTTGATCGGACAGCAGTCGATTGATGTTGCATTTGACCGGCAACATTCTCAATTGTTTGGATTCAAGCTTGGAGATATCGATAATGTCGTCCAACAATTGGAGCAACATTTGACAATTGTCATTAACGATTTGCGCGTATCGGGCCACTTTGGGAGAAATCGCCTCTTTTTGTATCAAAGCGGCAAATCCCACTATTCCGTTCATGGGCGTACGTATCTCGTGCGACATATTTGCCAAAAAGGCCGATTTCAATTTGTCGGCTTCTTCGGCTCGTTCTTTGGCTTCCATCAAATTTTTCCGCGCGGTTTCTCTTTCAAGCGCATTGGAAATGATTTGGGCTACGCTTTGCATGAACGAAACTTCATTATACCCCCAATCGACGATGCTTTGATTTAACGAACAACGATTCAACACCATCATTCCGCAAACTTCTCCGTGTTGCGAAAAGGGAAATGCAAACACGCGCTTTGCGGTGTTTTCCGTATAATACGGTTTTATGAAATCGTGCAGGTGGGTATAATCATATACCAAAATCAAATCGTTTTTAATATGTTCCGCCCATTTGAAGAAAGTATCGGAAGGCATGGCAAACGTTTTTTCGTACTCGTCGGACAATACGGATGATTTCCATGTAAGCGACAGCGTATCGTCCGCTTTATCCGATACCCGATATTGCAACATGATCGAGCATACATCCGAAAATTCGGCGATTCGGGAAAGAATTTTTTGCAGCGGATCGGTCAAATAATCGGTATAATTCAATTCCCGTAGAATTTCGGTCATCAATTGTTGTCGTTCCAAACTTTCCCGGATTTTCTGCTCAGCCGCTTTTTGTCGACTTACATCTCTAAATGTCAGTATAATGCCCTTTACGGCTTCATTGTCAAACGCGTTTCGCCCCACGCCTTCCACCGTGACGACTTCGCCGCGGGAATCCAAAATTCGGAAGGTAACCAAATCGGGCAATATATCTTCGGGAATATCTTCGACCAATGTTTTTCCCATCTCCGTCAGAGCATGCCCCACGTCATCCGGATAAACATATCCGAAAATATTGGTGCCAAGCATTTCCTCGGATGTATATCCCAACATTCTTATTCCGGCAGGCGATATGTAACGAATGATCCCTTTATCGTCGACAATGACGATCAAATCGGATAACTGCCGTATGATGGTGCGGTATTTGGTCTCGCTTTCGTGCAATTCCTTTTCGATACTGTTGCGCAAGACAGCTGTTGCCAACACACCGGTGACTTTTTTCACAAAAGTTACCTCAAACTCGTTCCATGCAACACCCGTATAACGATTGATGTTGAGAAAACCCATCTCGTTTCCGCCATGCTCCATACCGACAAAAAGTATTGCCGCTTGGTCGTAGTACGGAAAAATAGCCCGAATTTCCGCAGGCAACTCCTCAAACGAGTTTGCGCAAATGGTTTTATCTCTGTCAAACAACCGACGAGCTATCGGGAAATTCTCGTACGGGATGTTTTGGAACCGATCCATTGTCAACGGTACTCCGTCGTTGCACCATTCAAAGGTATTGCTGACAAAGTTTCCGTCGGGGGAATTTTCAAAAACGGTAACGGAAGATGCACCGCAATATTTTCCCAAACGAGCGACGATATCGTTAATGGTTTCCGAAAGATCGTTGGTCTCTTGCAGTTGTTGGAGAATATCCGTTATAAATGTTTGTTGTTCGAGAAGAGCATGCAACCTTCCGACAACAGTTTTTGCTCCGGAATCGCTTTCGACAGGCCGGGTTTGTTGCCGCAATTGTTCGTTTTCGGCTCGACACCGGTCCAATTCGGCTTTAAGCTCTTTGATTTGTTCTTCGTTCGCGGAATGAGTACTCACAAATATCGTATTGTTTCAATTCGATTTACCGGTCGATGGTGATCCGGATTTTCTCGGCACAAAGTAATAAATTTTAATCGTTCATCGTATCGAAAAATCACTTTTTATCAATTATTAAATGTGTTTTTCTCACGTGAACAAATTTCGCTTTTTAGTTAAATAACGTTAAAAGGGAATTGCCGTCTCGGAAAATACATATTTTTATCGTTTTTTTATCCAAATATTTTACATCGATTTGTTTGTCGGATAATTAATGTCTCCATGCGATGACGCAACATGACCGCATCAAGGACAAGCATGTGATAAAGTTGAAATAAATTGCGATTTTAATCGGTTTATAATTATTGATATAATTTTTTGCGAATGAAAAAAAGATATATTTGGTGGATTGCGGCAGCATTAATTGTTATTGTTGCCATTGTTTGGTTTGGTCGTTCCAAGCAAAAAGCCGAAGTGGTGCTTACCGCCGAAGTAATGCAAGGCGAATTCGAAGTTTTGGTAACCGTAACGGGAGAACTGCAAGCGATGAATTCGGAACTCATCATGGGGCCGTCCGATCTTCGTTCCGGCGTGTTTCGTTACGGAGAATATAAAATTCAAGACCTCGTGGTTGAAGGAACGGTAGTTGATTCGGGCTCCATTGTTGCCGTTCTCGACAGAAGCACCGCCGGTAATTCCTTATTGGACGTGGAAGACGCCATCGAAAAAGCCGAATCGAGATGCCTCACCTCCAGATTGGACACCACCATGAACTTGCAAAAACTCCGTGATGAATTGCTCAATAAAACGTATGCGGTGGAAGAGGCCGATATAAAGCTGGAACAATCGAAATTCGAACCGCCCGCCACCATTCGGCAAGCCGAAATCGATTTGGATAAGGCCAAACGTTCGTTGGAACAATCTCATACAAACTATGCGCTTGAAGTGCAAAAAGCCAAAGCCAACATGAACGAAGCGGATATCGATTTGGCGCGGCAACAACGTCGTCGGCAACAGATGCTCGAAATATTGGATAAATTTACCATTCGCGCACCCAAAAAGGGAATGGTAATCTATTATCGCGAGAGAAACGGACAAAAACGAAAAATCGGTTCTTCCGTCAGTCCTTGGGATTTGACGGTTGCCACTTTGCCCGACATGTCGGTAATGATATCGAAAACCTATGTTAACGAGATAGATATCAGTAAAATAAAAACGGGACAACAAGTGCGTATCGGCGTGGATGCGTTTCCCGACAAAAAATTTACCGGAGATGTTGTGGATGTAGCCAAAGTCGGAGAACAGTTAGCCAATACCGATGCTAAAGTATTTGAAGTATCCATAAAAATCAACGAACACGACCCCATCATGCGCCCGTCGATGACTACCGGCAATGCCATCGTCATCAATACGTTGTATGATGTAAAATACCTGCCCATCGAGGCTATATACAGCCAAGACAGCATTCCGTTTGTATATACCAAAAACGCCAAACAAGTGGTATTGCTCGGCGAAACCAACGAAAATCAAATTGTCGTCGAACAGGGTTTAAATGCCGGGGACAAGGTATATATCTCCGTACCCGAAAATGCAGACACATGGAAAATGGCGGGCGAGGAACTGATTCCGATCATCAAAGAACGCGCACTTCAAAAAAAGAAAGAAACGGAGGAAATGGAGCGTAAAGCCAAGGAGGAAGAAAAAAAGCGCCATCAGAACGGACGTCCCGGAGGACCGATGCCGCAAGGTACGCCGCCTCAAAGAAGATAATTTTTCACGGGTCGCGAACATCAAAAACTAAAAAACATGCGCTTTCTCAAAAGATACATGCATGATATCCAAATAGCTTTGGAGTCGATTCTTTCCAATAAGTTGCGGTCGGTACTTACCGCATTGGGGATCATCTTCGGGGTGGCTGCGGTCATCAGCATGATGGAAATCGGTAACGGTGCTCATAAGGAAATTCTCGAACAAATAAAAATGGTTGGGTTCAACAATATCATCATCACTCACATACTTCCGCAAAACGAAGATGAAAACGGCGGTGAAGCGACGGGCGCCGATGCGGGACAAAAAAAGAAATTTTCTCGCGGGTTGACCGTCAACGATGCCGAAGCAATTCGAAGCTTTGTGCCTACCGTACATGCGATGAGTCCCGAAATCACGTTCAGTTCGTACGTAATACAAAACGGTATTCGCGAACAAGCCAAAATCGTCGGCGTATCCAAAGAGTTTTTTCAATTGTACGATTTACCGCTCGAAAAAGGCTTTTTGTTTGACGAATTTCAAGAGGAAAACGGAATGACTGTTTGCGTCATCGGAGCCAATATTCGCAGTCGTTTTTTCAATCAATCGGAAGCGGTGGGGCAATACATCAAATTTGCCGACGTGTGGCTCAAGGTGGTGGGTGTGTTGGAACGAAACAACATTTCGGTTACGGGACATCAACAAACAGGGGTTAACGTCATCAACGATAACATCTACATCCCGACAAAAACCATGTTGATGCGTTTCAAAAATCGGGCTTTGTCGGGACAGAAACCGAGCGGCACAAGCATGCGGGGAGGACGTATCGTCAGTTCGGAGAGCACTTCCGAAACCGCCAAAAACTATCATCAGTTGGACCGAATCGTGGTACAGGTAAAAGAAACGGAACAAATAACACCGACCGTGGAGTTGTTGAGTCGAATGTTGCATCGCCGACATTCGGAAGTTCGCGATTTCGAAATAACGGTACCGGAACTGTTGTTGAAACAGCAACAACGAACCAAGGAGATTTTTAATATCGTATTGGGCGCCATTGCCGGCATATCGTTGCTCGTGGGCGGCATCGGGATCATGAACATCATGTTCGCTTCGGTGATGGAACGTATCAAAGAAATCGGTACCCGTATGGCCATCGGTGCGAAAAAGAAAGACATTGTCGTACAATTCCTGTCCGAAGCCGTGTTAATCAGTGTTACCGGAGGGCTCATCGGGGTAATCTTGGGCGTCATCGCATCTTGGCTGATCACAAAAATATCCGACATTTTGACCATTGTTTCGTTTGCGTCCATTTTGGTTTCCTTTTTGGTATCGGCAACCATCGGAATTATTTTCGGTTATTCGCCCGCCAAACGGGCTTCGGAAAGAGATCCGATCGAATCGTTGCGGTATGAATAAGATGGTAAGACATGTAAGACCATAAGACGCATAAGATTGTAAAATGTGTTCGGTTTTGCACGTAAATGTTCGGTTTTGGAACATTTACGAATTGTCGAAAAACGATAAGATATTAATTATAAGAAATATATAAATTAAGGCACGATATTCGCCATACCAACGGCGATCATGAAAATCGAATTAAAATACTTTTTATATAAACATTTAATGAACCGCATTTATTTGACTTTCGCCGGACTGATTTTATCGTTGGGCGGTATGTATGCTCAAGAACAAAACACATCCGCCGCAAAATATGTTTTTACCTTGGATGATGTTGTCCGCATTGCCAAAGAACAATCGCCGAATGCCCTTGTTGCACGTCATCAATTTCGTGCCAGCTATTTTAATTTCCGGGCATACAAGGCTAATTATTTACCGAAGTTGACCTTCACAACCGAGCCGATAACCTATGATCATTCGATACGTTCCATTGCAACCATCGATACGGCAGGAAAATATCAAATCAGAGAGGCTAAGGTAAACACGCTTACATCAACGGCAGGATTAGCTCTTGCCCAAAAGGTTGGTTTGACCGGAGGAACCGTAGCATTGAGTTCCGGTCTTACACGAACACAGAATTTGGATGACAATTCCAATGCTGGCACGCAATATACCGCTTCACCCATTGATTTGGGATTTACACAACCACTGAACGGGTACAACGAATTGAAATGGGAAAAAAAAATAGAGCCTGTACGATACGAAGAGGCCAAACAACGATATATCGCCAACATGGAAGTGGTATCTTCCGGCGCGGTGGAGCGGTTTTTTGAATTGGTCTTGGCGCAAATAAGCTTGAATATGGCACAAACCAATTATGCCAACAGCAAAGAATTATACGAAATTTCCAAAGGCCGGTATCAAATCGGGACCATTGCCGAAGATGCTCTGTTGCAAATGGAATTGAGATACATGCAAGCGGAAAGCAAGCTCAATCAAGCAAAAATAGATATTGAATCGGAGCAAAGCCAACTCCGTTCCTTTTTGGGATTTAAAGATAATGTGGAAATTTTGTTGCAAATCGATCCCAAGGTTCCGAGTTTAAAAGTACCGCACGACAAAGCGTTGGACCTTGCGTTGACGCGAAGTCCCGAAATTATCTTGTACAACAGACGAATACTTGAAGCAGAACAGGAAGTAGCGCGAAGAAAATCACTGAAAGGTGTTACCATGTCGTTGAGCGCCTCATTCGGATTAAATAAAATGGGATATGATTTTAAAGATGCATATACACCGAAATACGATGACCGCGAAAGAGTCAGTGTGGGGATTACCGTTCCCATACTTGACTGGAATCAAGCAAAAGACCGTTACCGCAATGCACAATCAGAGCTGGAAGTGATTGAAACACAGATGAAACAGGCTGAAACCGATTTCCGACAAAATATATATTTAGAAGTGATGGCATTTAACATGCAGGAAAATCAGTTACGCATTGCCGCCAAAGCGGATACCATTGCACAAAAAGGGTATGAAGTATCGCGTCAGCGTTATTTGATCGGTAAGGTCAGCGTTACCGATCTCAACATCGCTGATGCAGATAAAGACGAATTTAGAAAAAGTTACATTACCGCGTTGAAATCATATTGGACGTCTTATTTCACCGTTCGTCGGTTAACGTTATTCGATTTTCTGAACAACAGACCTTTGGAAGAGAATCTCAGCAGCATTGTGGGAGAATAGTTTTTCCGAAACTTCGATAACCACATATCTCGGATCCGAACGAAGAATGTGTCGTTTGCGGGTAGAATAAGGAAATTGTACGCCAAAGAGCTTGACCTGCCGTACAAAAAGATTACCTTTGCAATCATTTTAACAAAATCCGAAATCAACCGGTCAATTCGGTCGATGTTTCCGTCAAGGGTTGAACATTGACGGATTGTGTGCGTTAAGTTTTTATCCCGATATCAATTCATTAAAAAATATGGCATTTTTCGGATTATTCTCGAAAGAAAAAAAAGAAAGCCTCGACAAAGGCGTGGAAAAGACCAAAGAAAGTCTGTTCCAAAAACTGACACGCGCCGTTGCGGGAAAATCAAAGGTAGATGCCGAAGTACTCGATAATTTGGAAGAAGTATTGATTACTTCCGACGTTGGCGTGGATACGACCTTGAAAATCATCAAACGCATCGAAGATCGGGTGGCACGCGACAAGGTGATGAATACCGATGAATTAAACTCCATTTTAAAGGAAGAAATCGCCGCTTTGCTCGAAGAAAACAATACGGAAACCGTCGGAGACTTTGCATCGATTCCCACCGAAAAACCTTATGTTATCATGGTGGTGGGCGTTAACGGAGTGGGAAAAACCACCACCATCGGAAAGTTGGCTTATCAATTCAAAAAAGCGGGCAAAAAGGTATACTTGGGCGCCGGCGACACGTTTAGAGCCGCAGCCGTCGATCAATTGGTTATCTGGGCGGAACGTGCGGGCGTGGAGATCGTCAAGCAGCAACAGGGCGCCGATCCCGCATCGGTGGCGTACGATACGATCAGCTCGGCCAAGTCCAACGACGCCGACGTGGTGATCATCGATACGGCCGGACGTTTGCATAATAAGGTAAACTTGATGAACGAGCTTTCGAAGATCAAGAAAGTGATGCAAAAGGTGATCCCGGATGCGCCTCACGAAGTGCTTTTGGTATTGGACGGCTCCACGGGACAAAATGCGTTTGAACAGGCCAAACAATTTACGTTGGCTACCGAGGTAACCGCATTAGCGCTCACCAAACTCGACGGGACGGCCAAAGGCGGCGTTATTTTGGGTATATCCGATCAATTTAAAATTCCAGTCAAATATATCGGTGTGGGCGAAAAACCGGAAGATTTATTGGTTTTCGACAAATATGAATTCGTCGATTCTCTATTTAAATAAGTTCCAACGATATGACCGAAGAACAAACATCCTTGCCGACGTTTAAGCATGTGGTTGAAATACAGGTGCGATTCAGTGACGTCGACATGTTGGGGCATGTTTCCAACACGGTTTACCAAACCTATTACGATTACGGTAAACTCAATTATTTCGATCAAGTATTCGGAGATATTGTTTGGGAAGAATTGGCCATCGTCGGGGCTTCCATAAAGATAGATTATTTAAAACCCATATATTTGAAAACCCGAATTGCCGTGAAAACGCGTGTTTTGCGCATCGGAAATAAAAGCATCACCTTTGAACATTGCATCGTGAATCGCGATAACGACGAAATCATGTCGACTTGCACGGCCGTGTTGGTATGCTTTGCTCCCAAACGCCAACAAAGCGTTCCCGTTCCCGAGCAATGGCGAAAAAACATCATTAAATTTGAGGGACGTACGGATTTGGTTTAAATCCGTTGTTGTGCGTGTATTAAAACCGGTTAAACATTTAAGCTATTCCTCCGGGCCGCCGATTTTAAAGAATGTTTTTTTATCCCGAGGCGTTGCCCGTCGGGATGAACCTTTAGCTTGGCAAAGCCAAATAAGCCGGACTTTGCCTTCGGCGAACTTGTCCTTTCAAGACTTCGGTTTAGTCTGATACATAAAAGAGTTAGCCTGAAAGGCTAATTTAATTCAACCCGATGGCAACGCCTCGGGATGTTGAATGAGTATGACAACCTGCGCGCCGGAGGCGCAACTTAAATCGGACAAAAGAATTTTAACCGGTCTCTTTCATTTAGGCAAATCCTATCGGGTTTTTAAAACCCAATAGGAGACTTGGTGCAACAATTTGAAATACACCTTTATTCGTAACCTCGGAGGTGAGAAATTACTTTTTCAACTTAAATTCTTCGCGCACTTTTGTGCTTGCATACCGACTCGGGAATGCCGTGAAAAATCCCGATACGGGAACGGCATCCAGCGGATCGATGCACCGGATGTTGGTTTCCACGTTAGCAGGCGGACCGCCGAATATGGGATTGGCGCCTCTCACTTCGGTACGAACGTTGTCGATAAATGTTGCGTATTCCTTGGAAATGGCGTTAATATTCAATGTCACCTTATCACCGACGTGAAGCACCTCTCCTTTGCCTTCGTCCGGAGGTTCCTGATCAAGATAATAACAGGCTACTCCATTAATGTACGTACCGTTGAAATAGACGTCGTCCATCACGAAAAACTTGTTGACCGTCGGATTGATCACCGAATCGTTAATGGAAACAAATATGCTGTAATAATTTTCTTCCGGTTCGTCTTGTGCATATAAAAGAACTTCAACCGTATTTTTAAAAATCGTGGAAGCCTGCAGTCCTACCGAATCAATGTAATTGATGTTGGTCAGATACGCCGACGAACGATAATGCTCGGGAACATTATCCTTATCGAAATCAAGCAAAACATCCAACGTGTATGTTTTTTTTGACTCACCGTACACGTCGTCGGCGGTTTGGTATAAGCCCGGTACCGTATCGTTTTCGGTTAAGGGGATCATCGTACCGTCATCAACGGAAATAGTTACGACGGCATTGCTGACTCCTTCGGGAGAATCGGTTGTGAAATATCCCGCCGATCGCGTAATCTTTATCGAATGCTGCATCGTATCGGTGGATATGTACCCGTATATCACCAACCGCGGTGGCGAATCGTCCGTCCGGATTTCGATACGCTCGGTACACGACGCGGCAAAAACAAACAAAACAATCGGGATTATGAGATTCCGTATCAACGATTCGGTCGAAAAGATACTTCGCGACGTACCTGAAAATTGCATCGAAATAAATTGTATTTTAAATTTACCGATTATCATCGATTGCAACCGAAAATATTCAAAATTCGTTACTGCCGATCGGCAGTAACGAATTTTCACAAACGATATTGATAATCAGTCGACAAAAATAGTCGACATTTTTCGACTTCGCAAATGTTCCTTACAAACAATCGCAAACTATCGTACCACCACCTCGTCAACAAATACCATGGCGTCATCGCCGGCATAGAAATGCCAAGGCGGACAAATATCCATGGCGTTGACCCGTACTTTCACGTAACGAGCCTTTCGCAGCGCGAAATCGAAATTGTATATTTTAATGCCGTAGAACGGATCATATTCTACCTTATGGGTTTGAATACCGGCCGAAACAAAATTCTTCCCGTCCGTTGAGGTAAGGGCCTCCACTTTTTCGGGCATAAAAGCCGAATCCCACAATATTTGCATAAATCCCGCATCGACATGCTTGATTGTTTGTTCGGATTCGAGGTCAATATTAATGTCAAATGTTTTCTCGAAAATTCCCAGCCACTGCGTATTATGCAATTGCGAACCGTGAAGTCCGTCGGTCAGCAACGGTAATCCTTGTCCCTGCGGATTGTATTTATCGGCAGGTTGAGCCGTAGCCGTGACCGGCTTACGATACGCGAAATTTCCGACTTGCTGCACTTGCGCTACGGCATGCATTTGTTGACGATAATCTTCGGGCGGGCTGTGCCATTCGCATACCAACGTAGCTCCTTGTTTTTTCAACAAATCCACAAATTCATCGACCATGGCGATCCATTCGGGTTTGGTACTCCAAACGCCGTCTTTTTCCTGAACGTAACCGTCGGGGCCGTACGGGTACATACGTGAATTTTCCAAGATGGTGAAATGCAACGATTGGCGGGCGATACGTACGCGTTCATAAAAAACGGGATTGTCTTTCACCGCAGCTTCTGCACGATCAAAAAAAGTCAAGTATTCGCGAACATTGTCGGCCGACAACCATGTATCCGCATATTGCGTGGTATAATCGAAAATGCCCATGGTGGTACCCGAAGCCAACATGCGGCTGTGCAATAAATCGATGTACTCGCGTATGTGTTTGCCGCCGGCGCCGTAATATCCGTTAAGGAAATCATTGAGCAATGCATTGAAATCTTGATATGGATTCCAAATCAATTTCGGAATGATATAGCTGCGAAGCTCCCAAAACTCGCCACCCATCGGTCCGTAGCTTTGTTCGAAAAACACTTTTACGTTGTTCTTCACAAAATATTGCATGTTGGGTTGCAACACAAATAAATCGGGGAAAGGCATATAACCGGCTTTGGCCGTCAGAGAATAATCCCACACCATGATATTGTCGGTCAATTTTGACCAGTCCTCCATGTCGCGACGGAATTCGGCGGTTTTCGGCGTATTGTTTTCCGCAATAGGTAAATTGCGTTCGCACTCGATGCTGCAAAACATGATGTTCACGTTTTTTGCGGGCTTGGTTTTCGGCGCTTTTTGCGTGAAATGGTATCCCAAGGTGGAAATGATTTTATCCGGGAATCGTTCGGCCACTTTGTTGACAAACCGAATCACGCTTCCCGAGGGACTTCCTTCGGCTTCATCAACGGCTTTGCACTTATCGCATTCGCAGTAGCCGAAGTTGTCGTTCGAGCTTACCGACCAATATTTCGCCGCGGGATTCAGAGCGATTTCTTTGGCCAAATTTTCGCAAACGATATCCAACACTTGCGGATTACTCAAACAAGGTTGCGTCGTGGCTCGTTGTCCTTTCACCAACGCAAAATATTCGGGATGTTTCGCAAAGTATTCGCCGGGAGGCAATAATATATCAAAAGTATGTACCCACAAACGGCCCCAATCGGGCTTTACGTTGTTCGGAGCTTGATTGAGTTTCTGCCAATCGACAAAAGTGGTATCCCACTCGGCAATCCAAGCGTAACGATCGGTAAATACGGGAATTTGCTCGTTATTGATCTCCGTCGGAAAATTCAATTTTTCTCTTTTGGGAACGATTTCAGCATCGCGAGTATATTTTCGGCAATCGAAATACTCTTCCAGCAAGGAATATACCCCGTATAACGCACCGTTTCGCGGGCCTCCGTATATGGCAACTTTTTTACCCACGGTGCGAATAACGAATCCGTCTTCGCCGAAGCGCACAATATCGTCTTGAGGAATGCGATTGGTCAACCCGATCGAAATTTCATGCTCGACGGGAGCTTCCGTATCACTTACGATCGGCAATTCACTGCCCGAAATGGTTTTGAAATAGCGTTGCAATTCCGTTCCGGCTTTTCTTTCCGTTTTGGTTGCTTCGCCGGGTATAACAATAACGTATTTGTTCAGCGTAAGCTCCCGTTTACAAGAGTTTAACGAGAAAAACATCGTGCACAAAATCGCGTAACACGATAATTTAAAAAAGTGACGTTTGAAGATTGTCATGCAAATTAAGTTTATTGGTTTGATTCGGTACGAGAATACATCGATCCGTGAAAAGATCAAAATTTGATTTACCGTCCCGTATATGTTTACAATTTATAACGATCGTTCGGGAATCGGATATCTTTTTCCCTCGACGACGGATGGACTTTCAGTCGAACGATTTTTCCGTTTTTGAATTCCCCTTCGACGGTGGTTCTTTTCGGAGCGTGAACTTTAAATTTCACGTCCCATGCATCCGGCCATGCCGGGAACATCATAATATCGTCGCCTTCCGTTTGAATTAACATGTTTTGAAGCGCCCGCATGTTGACTCCTCCGTGATCTTGATCCGGAATCCAGTCATAGTTGGGGCCCAAAAAAGCGGGAAATCGACTCTCTTTATTT
>JAVBNP010000047.1:0-11944 GCA_031551455.1 Bacteroidales bacterium
AATTTTTACGTAATAAACCTACCGGGTTTTTAAAACCCGGTAGGTTTTAACCGGTCTTATTAATTGTTACCATGAAAAAAGTTTGCACGTTCATTTCAATCGGTTTATTGTTTTCTTCGTTCCTGCTTGCCCAAGACAAACATGCATCCGAAGCCGACTTTGTCGATATTTTATACGGAACCAAATCCGTAAGGATGAATCGGGAATCGATGACTGTCGACTACTTGAACAACAAAAAAGAAGCAACTTATTCCAATAAAAACGTTCCCGGATTGATCGTAAAATCGATAACATTAGTTGTGTACGTTTCAGATAAAAAAGTGCGGGAACATTTGATCGAAATTTCGTCGAAACAAAAATTAACCGAAGATTTAACGATTCGATTTCCCGTAAAAAGTTTGGAAAACATCAACCGCGCGTTGATGCCGATGAAAAACGGTACCGTTCGCGAGGAAGTCGTCAATTCCGAGCAAATAGCGAGTTATCGATGTGCCGGAAAACAGGAAAAATATAAGAATGACTTGGCGCTCCCCATGTTGATATCCGAAACGAATTCCGGAAACATTGCGGTACTCACAGATCCGTATTTTTCCGCTTCGTACGAGAAAAGAGTGATTACTTGGTGTTACCCGAAAGAAGTGGGATTGGAAGAAACGCCCGAAAGACGTACGATTTTGGAAGCGGAAGATGTGAACGATATCGACGAAGGAATGGAAACCTATTATCAAACCATTCTAAAAGATGTGCATCCGGGACCCGAGTGGACAAAAGATATCGCGATGGTAAGTTACGATTACATGAGTGACAACGGCAAAGGATGGTACAACGACATCGATACATTAGTAAAAATAACGATGTTCGAAGACCGGCAAAAAATAGCGCTTTGCATACACGGTTGGTATGATGTGGCCGGCAGATATTCCTTCAACGAAAAGGAAGGCAAAATGGACGATAAATGGGTCAGCCTTCTTCGGGGATTCGAAATAAGCCTTTCCGATCTTCATCATCGAATAAATTATGCCAAGGAAAGAGGGTTCAAAGTCTTGATGTATTTTGCCGACGGCATACTTTCGAGCGACGGACTGCCCGATTATAAAAAATCCGAGGCAATGTTCGAGAGGAGTTGGAACGGTCCCGATATTTTGGGACGCTCTTATCTCAGAAATCTTGCTTTCGACCGTCATGTAAACTTTTATCGGAATTATGCAAAAGCCTTATTTACGGAGTTTGCCGCTCAAGTTGACGGATTTGTGTGGGACGAAACATACTACATCATGGCGGGCTATACCGGCACCGAATACAAACGCGGTTATTTGCCCCGTACGCAAATGCGATTGGTCAAGGAAATTACGGGCATTTTACATTCGATTGCTCCGGGCAAAGCGTTCTTGACGTCCGATCTTATTGCCGAAGAAGGCGATCCGCAAAACAATGTGCCTCCGTACGGGCTTATGTCGGACGGAACCTATCAAGATTCGCAATGCATCCCGTCCTTTTGGTCATACGGAATATTTCCGAATTATCGTAATGTTCTGTGGTCGTGTAATTGGCACCCCGTTTTAACGTTTCGTTTTACGGTGTTCGGCGTGGAAACGTACAATACTCCCGTGGTTTTCACAAACGGATGGGGCGAGGACAAAGGATTTTCGGAAATGTCGCCAACCGAACAAAAAAACTTCATGCGATTGTTTGATTACCGCAAACAATTCAAAACCAAATTAAACTATTTTACGACATTACCCCCTTATTACGACTTTAAGTAATTTTTTTTTGATTTTACGCGATACGGAGGAGGTATCCGAAAACAGTCATTGTGAGCGAAGCAATGACGTTGAATATAAGATTGTTTCGCTTACAATGACGTAAACCGTATCCTATTAGGTCTCAAAGACCTGATAGGATTTGCCCGGTACAAGACCTATCAGGTTTTTAAAACCTGATAGGTCATTATATCATTCAAGTTTTTTGACTTGTAGAAACAGACCGGGCACCCGCAGTGACATACGGTTTTAACCGGTTACATAATATCCTTGATCAATCCGATGACCGCCGTGCCTCCGATAAAAAGAGAGAAAAGAAACACGATTCCCATCAAAATATTGTCTTTCAATTTATTCTTGAAATTTCCCAAGTTTTTGCCGTTCATCAAAAAAAAGATGCATCCTACGGTTACCGGCAAAAGAATGGCGAGCAATCCTTGAGAAAGCAACATCACGAAAACGGGCTTAAAGTGAAATACGGGAGTCAGAATACCGAGAAATGTCAAGAAGAACAACAATATTCGTATATTTTTGGTTTTTAAGTTCAACGGCTTTGCCTGATAATCGCTTACGACCCAAGGAATCACCATAATATTGGGAATGTGCGAAGATATTCCGGCAGCAAATATTCCGATGGCCATCAACGCAATGGAAGCCTCGCCTGCGATCGGCTTGAGTAATGTGATTAAATCGGCGGTATTGTTTACCGTCAAATTGTTGGCATGTAAGGTAGCTGCTGCTGCCGACAAAAGGGCTACGCTGAGAACGAATACACCCAATGTACTGAAAAATGCATCCCTTTTTTGTCGTTTGTAGTCCTTGATACCCCATTTTGCTTCCTTGGTAAGACTGCTTCGCATGATAAAGACAATGGACGAAATGGTGGTGCCCACCATCCCGGACATCACCATGAAAGCGCTGTTATCGCTTCCCGCAACATCTTTCGGTAATCGGGGAATAAGACCATTCAACACTTCCGATATGGGCGGAAAAACGAAAATAAGATTGACCAAAAAGGCGAAAAACATGACAACGACCAATCCGCTCAATAAACGTTTGACTTTATCCGTCGTTCCCGAAAAAAGAAAAAAGTAAACCAAAATCGATAAAAGAGTCGCCCATACCGCCGACGATATTTTCATATTACCCCAAGTTGAAGACCATTCGCTCAACACTTCGCTCATGATGCCCATTAATCCCACCACGGCGGGAAGGATAATCGCAACCAGCGCAACGATGATGAATATTCCGACTCCGGGATGAATGTTTTTCCGAACGGCCGATAAAAACGTATCGCCGGTAACCATGGTATATTTACTGAATACCGATATCATGTAATAATAAATAATACAGGAAAAAACAACCACCCACAACAAAGAGCATCCGAAAAGCGCACCCGACTTCGACATCATGGTAACGCTGCCCACGCCGACATTGTAGCTGACCAAAAAAATACCCGGAAGTATCGATTTGAAAAATTTCTTGATTTTGTTCATATTGTACGATCTTGATTGTTGCAAAATTACATAGCCGGTTGTTTTTCGGCTGCGATGCTCATGCCGCGCGAAATTGATTTCGGATTTTTCGCGAAGTTAAACGATTTTTACAAATAGCCGTCAATGATCGATATTTTCCTCCATTGAGCAGAAATTGCATTTTTACTCGTAACATGAAGTAATTTGCAATTGCTGTTTCGTTGCCGATATAAGAAAGAAATTTCATCAATTTTTTTAATCATTTCAACGAAGTATCGATTTAATTTGTTATATTTTCGATTCGATAATTTATGCAACATTGGAATAATGGAGCGAAATTTACATACACCGAGAAATCGCCACAAACAAAAACTCCCGAAGTGAATCGGGAGATAAAAATTTATATTTATCGTTAAACGATAAAACTTGCAAAATATTTTGAAAAGTCACGCAGCGTTTTAAGATTATTTTGCATCTTATAGGAAAAGAAAATTATGAAGTGAATTTTAAAATTTGAGTTTATAAAACAGATACTACATACGCGAAGAAATGGTGTTTGACATGGCTCCCGAAATGAAGGCGGGAGCAGTGGAATAAATATGTCTTTCTTGTTTTTCATAATCAATTGATAAATAAAAAATGAAACGTTTAAATTTTATATTGTTGATCATTACTATATTGGTTAGTTTTACATGTAATGAAGATGTTTCTGATAAAGGACATGATATTTATTTAAAAAATATCACGTTATTTCCATGTAGCGAAAATTTGAAACTATCAAACTCGGACGATAGCGAAAAATATATTAAATGCTTCGCTTTAGACAATAAAACCTTAAAATTTGAGCAAAAATTATTTGTAAATTGTTGTTCTGAAAACTTTAAAATAAATATTAATTCAGAAGATAATAGTATAACCATTAACATCACTAATGATGATCCGGAGCAATGTAATTGCATTTGTTCAATAGTTTTAAGTTATGAAATTGCCAATTTGAGGGAAAATCACACATATAAATTTATTTTTTTACGAAATGATCAAGAATATCATATTCATGAACTACTTTTTACCGGTCAAATAAATGGTGAAGTTATCATGTAATCTGATAGATTTTAGATACCAGTAAAAATCAAATGATGAAAAAAGTATTTTTATTTTTATTATTCATAGCGACTTACGCGACTTTATATGCTCAAGTGCCTCAAAAACAGGCATTTGATGTAATAAAAAGTACAATATTAAAAAAAGATACAAGTAATATCCACGTGTATGTTAGCAAAAATGTGATAGTCCCTCAAAGTGTTATTAAAACTATGTATAAAGATATTACATCTCCAAATTTTACTTCGTGGTTATTTTTTATTGATGATGCACCCTTTCAAAACTGGGGGCATCCATCAAGATTTATTTTTGTCGGTTCTAAGGGACAAATTGAAATAAAGTCATATCCATATCCTCCCAGTTTGGAGAATATGGATATCTTGATCGAAAAAAGGATTAAGAGAACGGATGTACGTAAAATGCAAATACAATCTAATATCAAAGTAACGCCCAAAAATATATCTACAACCCAAAATGAGTATGCTATTATAATTAGCGGAGGATATGATCGTTTTAATAATTACGAAAGATATTGGAATGATTGTGCTGCTATATATTCAACACTAAGAAATGTTTATAATTATGATAGGTCACATATCTATGTGTTAATGGCAGATGGGACAAATCCTGCAATAGATAGGCGAAGACTGGATGGAACTTATGATTCATCACCTTTAGATTTGGATGGTGATGGTGTTGATGATATTCAGTTTGCAGCTACAAAAGCCAATATCACAACGGTTTTCAATACTTTGTCACGTATAATGACAAATGAAGACAACTTATTCATCTATACGACTGATCATGGTGGAGTTCATTCCGAACAAGATGTGTTCATGTATTTATGGAATGAAACTATCGAAGATTATGAATTTGCCACTGAAGTCAACAAGATAACTGCTAAAACAATGAATATTGTTATGGAGCAATGCAATAGCGGCGGTTTCATAGATAATTTAGCTGGACCAAATCGAGTTATTGCCACAGCTTGTAAAGCGGATCAAAGTTCTTTTGCAATGCCTCCAAACTATGACTATAATGAATTTGTTTTTCATTGGACTTCTGCTATCGCTGGACAAACGCCATTAGGAACAATAGTAAATGCAGATACAAATAACGATGACTTTGTTACGGCCAATGACGCATTTATATATGCAAAAACTCAAGACACACAGTCTGAATCGCCTCAATATAGTTCACAACCCACAAATCTTGGACTTAGATTAACTCTTAGTGGGGTGATCCCCACCATTGCTGGATCCACCCACGTTTGTGTCGGCTCATCATATACGTTCACGGTAACCAATCCTCCGCCGGGATTCAACTGGGGTGTAAGCCCCAATCTCACCATCAACGGCCCGGCAAATAATAATACCGTTACAGTTACCAAATCCGGAATCAACGGAATGGGTTCGGTATGTATCATGTTAAACGGTAGGGAATTAGTATCATACGATGTGTATGTGGGTACACCGGTTCTTGCTATTGACATAGAAGGCCCCTCAACGGTACAAAACTCTCAAATCAATACATTTGAAATTTCATCGATAACCGGAGGTTTCATCTATACATGGTCGGGACCGCCCAATGTTTACGGAATACATTCAACATATTCTTACGGCACTTATAATAATGCCCAAATTTATTCATAATAAGTGGTTTAATACCCCGACCCTCTGGGTCGGAAACAAAAAAAACCTTTGGTCTTGATACCTCGGGGCTCTGCCCTGGGGTTATTCATTTTTCTCCGCCCGGCGATCGATGGGTGGAAGTGTATGCGAGCAATGCATGCGGCTCTTCTTCCACGGTCAGAAAATATGTTACGGTAACAGGTAACGGAGGCCCCGATACGCTCTGTTCTGTGGTTTACCCTAATCCGGCAATCAATATTCTTAACATCGAAATTAATCCGGCGGCCGTTGTCAAGGCTAAATCCATCGAGCAAACCGCCCTCAATGCTAAGCAAATCAAAACCGATCTCACTTACGACATCCGTTTATACGACGGACAAGGCAATATGCTGCGTCGCAAGACCACCAAAGGCGGTAAGATAGAGTTTAACGTGACCAACCTGCCCAACGGTATCTATTACCTCCATATTTACGACGGGGTGAGCGATAAACCGGAAATGCGACAGATTGTGGTAGAACATTAATAAGGTAAAAGATAAGAAGTAATACCGAAAAGGGTCATCCGCAGGGTGGCCCTTTTGTTGATTGGTCGTTCGTGAAATCGGCAAATAATCAATCAAATCGATCTCTTGTTAACCATATATCGGGTTTTATTCGGGCCAAGTCGATTCTTGTTTTATATTTTCGGGTGACGTATATTTGCGACCGATACGCGTTATTGCGTCGATGATCGATAGACTTTTCCGCTCGTTAAATAAAAATCGGTAGTATGAAACACATTCGTTATTTTTTCATTTTTGCATGCATGGCCGTTGTTTCGGTCGGATGCGTTAGAAAAGAACAATCGGCAGCCGGAAAACCCGAAGTCGTTTCCGAACAGCCCGAGACGTTGACGCAACAAGAAATTGCCGAAAAAAAACTGACGCCCGAAATATTGTGGAAATACGGCAGGGTGGGAGAGTACAAAGTTTCTCCCGACGGTAAAACCGCGGTATATACCGTAACGCGATACAACTTGCAATTAAACAAAGGAAGAACAACCGTTTGGAGTATTCCGACAAGCGGCGGTAACCCGGTTTGCCTGACGGCCGATATTCCGACAAGTTGTTCCAATCCGCGTTTTGTTCCGTCGTCCGGGCGAATTGCTTTTCTGTGTTCCCGATCGGGCGACATGCAAATATGGGATATGAATCCCAACGGTTCGGATAAGCGGCAAGTGTCGTATATCGAAGGCGGAATCAACGGATTTGAATATTCGCCCGCAGGTAATGCGGTGATGTATTTGAAAAATGTGTCCGCGGGAAAAGGCCCGTACGAGCTTTATCCCGATTTGCCGCAAAGCAATGCCGTTATTTCCGACGATTTGATGTATCGCCATTGGGATCATTGGACGGATTATACCGTATCGCATATTTGGGTAGGACACGTCGAAAACGGCGTGTTGCATTCCGGTCGCGACATCTTGGAAGGTGAACCGTATGATGCACCGATGTCGCCTTATTTTGACGGCGAGGAAATCGCATGGTGTCCCGACGGAAAATTTATTGCGTATACCTGCAAAAAGTTGACGGGCAGAGAATATGCGTTAAGCACCAATTCCGATATTTATCTGTATGATATCGAAAACGGTACCACGTTGAATATAACCGACGGGATGCCGGGCTATGACAAATATCCCGTTTTTTCGCCGGACGGAAGCATGATTGCCTTTCAAAGCATGGCAACGCCGGGTTACGAGGCCGACAAACAACGGTTGATGGTTTATCATCGGGCAACGGGTAAATCGGAAGATCTTACCGAACGATTCGATAACAATGCCGAACATCTTACATGGTCGCCCGACGGTCGTGAAATTCGGTTCATCAGTGCGGTACGCGGTACTTATCAAATATATACGGTAAATGTTGCCGACAAAACCATTAAGCCGATTACCAAGGGAAAACATGATTATAAAGGCATTGCGCCTGCGGACAAAGAATTGGTATGCAGTAAAGTGTCGATGAGCATGGCGCCGGAGTTGTTCCGCGTTGATCCGCAAACGGGGGCCGAGCATCAATTGACGTTTACCAACAAAAACATTTACGATGTTGTGGATATGGGCAAATCGGAAGAACGTTGGGTAAAAACGACCGATGGTAAAGAAATGCTTGTGTGGGTGGTTTATCCGCCGCATTTCGACCCGACCAAAAAATATCCCGCTTTGTTGTATTGTCAAGGTGGACCGCAAAGCGCGCTCAGTCAGTTTTTCTCCTTCCGGTGGAATCTTCAATTGATGGCAGCGAACGATTATATCATCGTTGCGCCTAATCGTCGCGGTCTTCCGGGTTTTGGGCAAGAGTGGAATCGACAGATATCGGGCGATTACGGCGGACAAAATATGCGTGACTATCTCAGTGCAATCGATTCGTTGAAGAAAGAACCGTTTATCGATGAAAATCGATTGGGCGCCGTTGGAGCAAGTTACGGAGGATTTTCCGTATATTGGCTGGCAGGTCATCACGAAAAACGTTTCAAAGCCTTCATCGCTCATTGCGGTATGTTCAACCTCGAAAGCCAATACGGAGCCACCGAAGAATATTGGTTCGTGAATTTCGATTTGGGCGGTCCCTATTGGCAAAAACCTCGTCCGAAAAGTTACGATTTTTCGCCGCATTTGTCGGTTGACAAATGGGATACCCCGATTATGGTGATCCACGGGGAAAACGATTTCCGCGTACCCTATACCGAAGGTTTGCAAGCGTTTAATGCCGCTCGGTTGCGCGGTATACCGAGTCGTTTGTTAATCTTTCCCGAAGCGGGCCATTGGGTGTTGAAACCGCAGGATGCCGTGCTTTGGCAACGAGAATTTTTCGGATGGCTCGATAAATGGTTGAAATAATGAATAGGGAAGAATGATGTCGTAAATGCAAGATAGGAACATTCAATCAAAAATTGTTAATTAAAATACAAAAATATAACATGTTAAAATACAAGAGCGTATTGTTAAAATTGAGCGGCGAGGCCTTGATGGCTGATCAACCCGCGGGAATCGACACCAACCGACTGATGGAATATGCGGGACGAATCAAAGAAGCGGCCGCCATGGGTGTTCGTATAGGGATAGTGTTCGGGGGCGGAAACATTTTCAGAGGCTTGAAAGGCGTCGATAAAGGATTCGATCGGGTAAAAGGCGATTATATGGGGATGTTGGCAACGGTAATCAACGGTTTGGCCATTCATTCCGCATTGGAAAGCGTAGGCGTTAAAGCGCGTTTATTTACTGCCATTCGCATGGAACCGATCGGCGAAGGATATGTAAAACCCCGCGTAATGGAAGCTCTTGATCGGGGCGAAGTGGTCATTTTCAGCGGTGGAACGGGTAATCCGTATTTTACCACCGATACGGCTTCGGCGTTGCGTGCCGTGGAAATGGAAGCCGAAGTGCTGTTGAAAGGTACTCGCGTGGACGGCGTTTACACGGCAGATCCCGAAAAGGATCCGACGGCCGTTAAATACGAAACCATCACATTCGACGAAGCCTACAACAAGAATTTAAAGGTGATGGACATGACCTCGTTTACCATGTGTAAAGAGAATAAAATGCCGATTATTGTTTTCGACATGAATAAAGAAGGCGAATTGAATCGCGTGTTGCGGGGCGAAAATGTCGGAACCTTGGTGACGATTTGAAAGCATTGCGTCGAAGAACAAGCAATCCCTCTGAAACTTTTTTGAGATTATTACGTATCATTTATTAATGTGAACACATAAAATCCATAACGGAATGAAAAGTTACCGGAAAGAATTGTGGTTTAATACTACTTCGAGACGCGAGTTTTTAAACATAACGCCGACCATTAGAGAATGTTTGGCGGAAAGTGGCATTAAAGAAGGTTTGGCATTGGTAAATGCCATGCACATCACGGCCAGCGTTTTTATCAATGATGACGAAAGCGGTTTGCATCAAGACATGGAACAATGGCTTGAACGATTGGCGCCCGAAAAACCTCACAATCAATACAAACACAATACATACGAAGATAATGCCGACGCTCATTTGAAACGTTCGGTGATGGGACGCGAAGTGGTTGTGGCTGTCAGCAACGGTGACTTGGATTTCGGTCCGTGGGAACAAATTTTCTACGGCGAATTCGACGGAAAACGTCGTAAACGTGTATTGGTAAAAATCATCGGAGAATAAAATCATTCATACATCGTGAAAAAAATCATCATCATCGGCATATTGGTTACTTTTTTTGCTTCTTTGCGAGCACAAGTGCAAACGTTAGACGATGCGGTTCAAAACTTACGGCAAAAAAATTATGCCGCCGCCGTGGAAGTTTGCAACGAGCTGCTTGCAAAATCCTCCGATCCGTCCGTTTTGAGCGTGCGGTCGCAAGCATATACCGCAATGGGAAAATACGACTTGGCGTTGCAAGATGCGGATAAAGCGCTTTCCGTGGATAACAAATCCGATCGGGCGCATTACGCAAAGGCGGAAGCGTTGTACGGACGCAAAGAATACGATAAAGCTTTAACGGAATACAATGCCGCCGTTGCTTCCAATGCTCAAATGTCCGAAGCTTATGCCGGAAAGGCACGTGCATATATGGGATTGCAGAACTATAAGGAAGCAATGAAAGTGACGGAAGACGCCATGAAGACCTTTCCCGGTGAAGCCGAATTGTTTTTTACGCACGGATTGTTGAATTTTCAACGGGGAAAACCCAAATCGGCGGTGGAAGATTACGATAAAGCGTTGTCGCTTAATCCGAGTAGGAATCTTTATCAAGTATATCTGAACCGAGGCCTTGCCAACGAAGCATTGTTGGAATACGATGCGGCCGTTAAAGACTTTACGAATGCCATAGCGACGGATCCCAATAGTTCGGGCGCATACCTTGCCCGAGGAAATGTAAAATACGTGTTATCCAAATACAGCGAGGCCGTTGAAGACTTTAAAAAAGCGGAAGTTTTCAGTCCGGACAATTCCGTGATTACCTACAATATCGGAATGTCGTATTACAGAAATGAGGAAAGAAGCGCCGCATGCAAATATTTCCAAAAATCGTGTTCGCAAGGCAACAACAACGCGTGTAAGATGGTCATTTTGAACTGTTCCGATCGAAAAATCAATTAAAAGAAAAGTTGACCGTTTGGGATGATCCAAGACATGCGATTCTCCTTATTAAAAAGTGTTTTTATTTATCAAGACTAAATCTAAAATAGATCATTAACGATAAAATAACCTGCAAAAACATTCCCGATAAGAAAAAACCATTTACATTTGTCGGGTAGTTTAATCATTTAAAATATAGACGAAGTATGGCACATGTAATTAGCGACGACTGTACAGCTTGCGGCACCTGCATCAGCGAATGTCCCGTAGAAGCAATTTCGGAAGGAGATATCTATAAAATAGATCCCGATGTTTGTACGGATTGCGGAGCTTGTGCTGATGTATGCCCGGTAGAGGCTATTCATCCCGCATAAGTATTCGGTTGTCGAATAAAAAGATAAGAGTCCGCTATGCGGGCTTTTTTGTTTTTATTCGGTTTATGTCAAATATCTGTCGAAAAGTACACGAAAACAATCGATATCATGTCACCAAAAAAGTGTTGGAGGATTGTCAACCAATGGATTACATTATCAAAATGCAATTTATTATGGAAAGCATAACCCCGAAGGTACAACACAGCCTACCGAAGCTTGGCGATAAGTATGTATATAATTTTCCGAACAAACAAAAGAAGATTACCCGAAAAAGACAGACAATCTACTTTTAATTTAATAGTTTACCTTTTGTAATGTTTGTGTATAACCGACGTCGTTATCGCAGCAATGATACAGAAGGCCGATACTAGGGTGTGTTAACGCATAATTTCATATCTTTGCAAAAAATGAAAATATGAAATTAACGGAAGAACAATATGATACAATTGCGGAATATTTTCCGATCCAACGCGGCAACGTAAGTTTAAGCAATTTGGAGATTTTA
>JAVBNP010000111.1:0-5987 GCA_031551455.1 Bacteroidales bacterium
GAAAAAGGAGATGAACCGGCTCGATCGATCCTCGAAAAAACGGCCGTAATACTCGGAAAACTCTGTGCAAACGTCGTGCTGATGATGCAACCGGAAAAAATCGTCATCGTCGGCGGCCTTGCCGAAAGAAGTAAAAGTGTACTGGAAACCATCAACAAGAACATGAACGAGAATTGTTGGTTCCTTTTCAAAGGATTGACAAATTGTCAAGTCATCGCATCCTCATTGGGCGACCATGCGGGTGTATTGGGGTCAATATGTAAAATTCGAAGATTAATCGATAAAAAACAAAAGAAATGATGATCGATCTGAAAGAAGAATGCGGTTTACCGATCGCTCTCGATACCGATACATGGGAATTTGTTTCGGATAAGGAATTAAATAAAATCACTTGTCAAACCAGGATGTTGTACGACTTGAATCCCGTGTGGGTCAACAGGGTCTCCGAACCCGATCGCTTGATTTACCGATATACTTCCGGTCTGTGGTTTAATGAAGATCAAGACTCGTGGAAAAATTCGAATATCATCTACGGAATCGTGGCCTTTACCGAAGGCTTGTTTTCGGGAGAATTCAATAAAAGTTCGGGACAATATCATCCGATCGTTCCTCCGAATACGATGGCAACGCCCGAGATCTATACGGTTTTGTACGGAACGGGGCATTTCATGCTGCAAAAATCATCCCCGCCGTATGAAATCGTTGAAGATGCCGTATTGGTTAAAGTGCGTGCCGGCGAAACGTTTGTTGTACCACCGGACTACGGCCACCTTCAAATCAACCCGGAAAATAAACCTTTGATATTTTCCTATGCGGTAATGGACGGCATGAAGGGTGTATACGAGCCGTTCCGAAAAAAACGCGGCGCCATGTATTACGAAATGGCCGATAAGGAGGGAATAAAATATGTTTTCAATTCCCGATACGCGAACAAAGTTCCTCTTCGCATCATCGAAGCCGGCAATATATGCCAACTTCCGTTCTTAAAAGAACGAGTCACTTACCGGACAATCAAAAATCATTTAAATCAACTGGAATTCTTAACCGTTCCGGAAAAATTTCCGGAATATGCCAAACTTTAATAAACCATGAAAGCGGAATTAAAAAAAATAATCGAATTAAGCCACGTTCTCACCCCCGGAAAGGAAGAATTCGGACTCGAGCTGGAGACGCTTAATGCGGAAGAAGTGCATAAAACAACCGTGCGCAACCCCGATATTTGGTATATCATCCAAAACATCACCATGTCTTCGCATGTCGGCACACATGTCGAATTTCCTTACCACCATTTGAAAACGGGCAAAAGCGCCGCCGAATATCCTCTCGAAAGATTGATCGGAGATGCCGTGTTGCTCGATTTTTCTCATAAAAAGAAGGATGAAACGATCACCAAAAGCGAAATAATCGCCACCGAAATCGAGATTAAAAAAGGAGATATCGTAATCATATACACCGGAATGCAGAAATTTTGGAATACGCCGCAAGCTCACGACAGACCCGTATTGTCCGTGGAAGCAACGGAATATCTCGTTATCGAAAAAGGAATACATTGTATCGGAACCGACGCGACGGGATTGGAAATCAGAGGCACCGATCATCAACCGGTACATCGTACGCTCTTTACGCACGATGTGGCCATGATCGAATCCATGACAAATCTGGATAAACTCGGCGGCAATCGATTTACTGTTTTGTGCCTGCCTCTGATGATAAAGGGGTTGGACTCTTGCCCGGTACGAATTATCGCTTACGAAAAATAATATCATGAATACGACGAATCTGTTATCACTTTATTTAAAGATGCTTCAATTGAGACTTTTTGACGACATGTGTCGCGAACTCAAATTGAAGGACCTGATTTGGAGCGGATACCACCCCTACACCGGCCAAGAAGCCGTTGCCGTAGGGTGCTGTTCGCAACTCGAAAAAGACGATTGTTTGCTCGGGAATCATCGTTCGCACTGCCATGCCGCGGCAAAAGGATCTTCCGTGAGAGAAATTCTATCCGAAATGACGGGAAGACAATCCGGCGTCGGCGGAGGTCTCGGAGGCGCCATGCAATTTATCCATGCCGAAAACAATTTTTTCTGCGGTTCGATTGTGGGCAGCAATATCCCCATTGCCGCGGGGATGGGTTTGGCCATGAAAATGCGGGGAGAACAAAGAGTATGCATGTGCCTTTTCGGCGACGGCGCTTCCAATACCGGTTCATTTCACGAAGGCTTGAATTTGGCTGCCGTATGGAAGTTACCCGTAATCTACATTCTGGAAAACAACCAATTTGCGGAAGCAATGCCCGTTAAAGAAGCAGTTGCCTGTAATCCGCTTTCGAAACGTGCCCGTTCATACGACCTCGAAGAAATAACCATCGACGGAAACGACGTCGAAGCCATGTTCCACGCCGTGGAAGCGGCTGTCGCGAAAGCGCGTTCGGGAGGCGGCCCGTCACTGATTGAAGCTTTTACCTACCGCATCAGAGGCCACTACATAGGCGATCCCGAAAATACGTATCGCTCAAAAGACGAAGTCGAAGAATGGAAAAAAAGATGCCCCGTTCAACGCGCCAAGCAAAAGTTACTCGATCGGGGAGTGTCGGAAGCTCAATTAGACGAATCGGAAAAAGAAATCGTTTCCCGATTGGAAGAAGACAAAGTTTGGGTATTAAACCAACCGTTCGCCACCTTCGAGCAGGCGGTTGACCATGTTTGGATTCCGTTATAAATCGTAATACGTAAAAATTATGACCGAAATGCAAAATATCACATACGGCGAAGCGCTTGGGCAAGCATACAGGGAAGAGATGCGTCGCGACGAAAGCGTTTATCTGGTCGGCGAAGACGTCGGTCGTTGGGGCAGTCTTTACAGAGCATCCAAAGGTTTGATCGAAGAATTCGGACCCGATCGGGTTAAAGACGCACCGTTGTCGGAAGCCGCAATAGCGGGGTGTGCCGTCGGAAGCGCCGCTTTGGGCATGCGACCGATTGCGGAAATCATGTACATAGATTTTATCTCCATAGCCATGGATCAAATCGTGAATCATGCCGCAAAATGGCATCAATTATCGCGAGGTAAAATAAAAATGCCCATTGTTTTCAGAACACAGGGAGGAGCCGGACGAAGAAATTCCTCTCAGCATTCGCAATCTCTCGAAAATTGGTTTGTCAACATACCCGGGTTAATTGTCGTTATGCCCTCATCGCCTTACGAAATTAAAGGACTGATGAAATCGGCCGTCAGGAATGACAATCCGGTAATATTTATCGAACACAAATCGCTCTACTTTTCCAAGGAGGACATACCGGTCGAAGAATATTTGATCCCGTTGGGAAAAGCAAGAATCAAAAGACAAGGCAACGATATTACAATCATTGCCACCTCTTGGATGGTAACCTTTGCCTTAAACGCCGCAGAGCAGCTTGCCGAAGAAGGAATTTCGTGCGAAGTAATCGATCCCCGAACCATTTGGCCCTTGGATAAAGAAACCATCATAACCTCGGTAAAGAAAACGAAACACTGTTTGGTCGTTACGGAAGCGCCCGCGGAAGGCGGTTGGAGTGCGGAGGCCGCCTCGGTCGTGCACGAAAACTGTTTCGATTGTCTAAGGAAACCCGTAAAAAGAAACACCGGATTGCGCACCGGAATCCCTTACGGACCGATATTGGAATTACAAGTAATACCGAGCGCTGAAAAAATAGCGGCGGATGTTCGAGAATTAATCAAGTAAATATAAAATATACACCATCGAATAATTCAAATGATGTCGAATAAAGATTACATGACGCCTCGAAGAGGCAACTTACTTCAGCCCGACGGCAAGCGAAGCGGCGCCTCGGGTTCGAAGCCGGATTATACACATGCGCCCCGAAGGGGCAACTTAAACTGCACCTGCAGTGCGCCGTATCAAGTTGTTCGAATTTTACCCGAGGCGTTGCCGTCGGGCTGAAGTAAGTTACGCCGCCGGCGCGTAGTATTTATGTCAAGTATATATCGGGATATTCATAAAATATAAAACATAACAAAAAGAAAATCATGACAACGATTACAATGCCAAAATTTGGCGAAACAATGGAAGAAGGTATCGTTACGGAATGGAAAAAACGAATCGGAGAACCGGTGGAAAAAGGCGAAATAATAGCAGTCATCGAAACGCATAAAAGCGTATTCGAAATCGAGTCGCCCGTTACGGGCACGGTTTTGGATTTCGTAGTCGAAATCGGAGATCCCGTACCCGTAAACGCCCCCATTGCCGTCATCGGCTGATTGTTTCAACACGTTCGTGATCGATTTTAAAATATTCACCTTAATAAAACACATCATATGGGAATCTTATCGGGAATTTTAACGGCAGGGCTCGGAGGTTCGTCCGCAGGAGCGCTCGGATGGCCGATGAAATTGATGAAAAATTTCAAGTTCGAACAAATATGGCTGCCCGGCATGCTGTTCGGGTTATTCATATTACCGTGGGGCATTACGTTGATAGGTTGCCCCGATGCAATTAACGCTTACCTCGGCATTGATGGTCGTGTAATCGTTAAATCCAACCTTTTCTCTTTGGCATGGGGAATCGGAAATGTTCTGATGGGGCTTAGTTTGGTTCGAATCGGGTCCTCATTAAGTTTTGCAATATTAAGCGGAATCGGCATTCCTTTGGGTGTGATCATTCCTATGGTTTTCAAAGGCAGCGGAATATTCCGGCACGCGCCGGATTTAAATTCTCCCGCCGGCATGATCATCTCGGGTGCCACGATTCTTATGCTTGCAGGCGTATCACTCGTTGCGCTGGCCGGTTTCGGACGGGATAAAATGCTTCGAAATAACAATGAAAAACCTGCGGGTTTTCTCGGAGGTCTTTTGATGTGCATTATTTCGGGCATTTGTTCCGTCGGGCCGGCTTTTGCTTTCGTGTATTGTCAAGAACCCATCAGAAATGCCATGTTGGAACGAGGCGCCGCCGAATGGCCGGCTTCCGTTGCCGTATGGGCAATGGGCATGTTTTTGGGTGTATTGGTCAACGTAATATATCCGATCATTCTGCTCACCCGAAAGAAAACTTGGCATCTTTTTAAAGAAAACCCGAAAGAAATCGGTCTTTCGTGTATTGTCGGGTTCAATCTTTTCCTTTCTTTCACGTTATGGGGATTGGGCATGCTCCTGCTCGGCCCGTTGGGCGGTTCATTGGGTTTCGGAATTTACTTTACTTTTCAAATACTCGCAGCACAAGGTTTGGGAGCAATCAGCGGCGAATGGCGGGGATGCCGCGGAAAACCGATCAAACAAATGATCGCCGCGATTATCATTTTGGTTGCCGCCGCCGTCATCATGGCATTTGCCGGGACTTTGGCTTAACCGCATTTCACGGGCACGTTTCGCTTCGACGATTCATGCCCGCAACAAATCGTAAAATCATTTAATCGACAACAAATATGAAAAACAATCATCGATTACTCATGTTTCATCGTGTATTTATCGCTTTATGGTTGCCGTTGCTTTTGACGGTAAACGTAAAAACCGCATATGGTCAAGTACAATCGTTAGCGGGTAAATGGCAATTTCGCATCGATTCGGTACAAACATTTGCCGACATCAAATTACCCGGATCTTGCGAAGAACAAGGTTTCGGGGCCAAACACACGACCAAAGACCCGCATCGTTTAACCAGAGAATACAGATATGTCGGAAAGGCTTGGTATGAACGGACCATTAAGGTTCCCGATTCATGGGGAGAGAAACGCCTGGAATTATTCTTGGAACGATGCCTGTGGGAAACAGCGGTTTGGGTTGACGAAAAGCCTTACGGTACGCGAAATAGTCTTTCGACGCCTCATGTGTACGATCTGGGCATACTTGATCCCGGCGTGCATCACCTCCGGATTTGCGTGGACAATACCATCAAATTGCCGATCGGCGACTGGGGTTTTTCAATAACGGACGATACGCAAGGCAATTGGAACGGAATCATCGGCCGTTTGGAATTACGGGCAAACGAT
>JAVBNP010000050.1:0-8367 GCA_031551455.1 Bacteroidales bacterium
AACGTAACCGATGTTTTGGTGAAAAATTTCGGTATCGGCGGAATATCCGAAGTGGAAAAAGATATGGAGGTTTTTCAAATTCGATAGAACCCGGTTTGATCGCATCATTGCGAATTGCCGTTCTGTGAAACAGAACGGCAATTCGCAATGATGTTCATTTTCGACTTTTTGAACTGCCTCCGAACTGTAATTAAATTCTTTATTTCTACGTTCTTTGACATATTGGGTTACACGTTAATCTGTCGGGTTTTCCGGAGATCGTTATTTTTCTTCGGCACCATGCAACTAAAATTGCATTATTTTTGCAGATAAATTGATATTTGACAATAAAATATGGATGCAACGGCTCAAAAATTGGATTTAATCCGGTGGATAACGGAATTAAAAGACACTTCAACGCTCAACGTTTTGGAAATCATTAAAGAACAAAGTTTGGAAGAAGGATGCCGGAGTACCGGTTCGGATGCAGAAAAGGCATCTATCGAAAAAGGTTTGGCAGAGGCAAAAGAAGGGAAGGTCATTTCTCATTCCGAAGTAAAAAAGCGTTATGAAAAGTGGCTTAATGATTGAATGGACATTTCATGCTCAAGCGGAATTGAATGCAATCTACGACTACTTAGAGCGCAATTGGACGGAACGGGAAATCAAACGATTTTCGAAACGTTTGGACGAAAATTTGGCTGTCATTGCCAAGTTCCCGTTTGTTTTTCCGACAAGCGAAAAGAATAAGTCGGTAAGACGCTGCGTCGTTTCCAAACAAACAAGTCTTTATTACTTGGTGGAGGCCAAGAAAATCATTATCCTTTCATTATTCGATAACAGACAAAATCCGGATAAGCTGAAAATATAGAATACAATTGATGACAGGGGTTTTATAGCCCTGCAAAGCCACAAAAAGCGTGTAACCCGATATACAAAGGTTACACGCTTTTTTATTTCATCAATTGAATATCAATATCATTAAAAATAAAATCTATATGAAAATAAAGCTCATTGCGGCTTTACTGCCGATCATTTTTCTTCTCTCGTGCGGGAAAGAGGATACTCCTCCCGAAGATAACAACGATCTGAACCCCGACACGTTTGTGAACGACTTGAAAGTAACCATTTCGGGAGCAAAGGGCGGCAGCTATCACATCACCGGCGACGATGTCGGGGTCGGCTGCATTGGATTTACGCAAAACCGGCTTAACTATTTCTCCATCGGCTTCGGGGACTATAAAATCAATTTTTCGACGGGTATTTTTTTTCCCGATGTAACCGCCGGGAAAGAACAGGACGGGGTAAGCGGACAAGCCAAGTATGGCGACGGCACCCGTTGGGAGGACGTATTCAGTTCGCAGTTTTATTGGCTGTATTACCAAAAGGAAGAGTCCGAATCCTTAACCAATACATGGATAACCATCAATCGTTTCGAAAGCCGTGTGGATGAGATGCTGACCAAGGTAGTGCATATACGTTTAACGGGCACTTTCCGCTTCAAAGCGAGTAACTCGCCCGAGAAAATTTCCGAGGCAGCCATACTCGATGCATGGAACAGAGGGGAGAACGGTACGCCCATTCCTCTCTATCTGCCCGAACTTGCAGGCACCTCGAAAATCGAAGCAAGCGGAAGTTTCGACATAATGTTTACGACATTCATCTATTAAAAGACTTAGCGTCATCGCGAACGGCAGCGAAGCAATATCTCGTAGTAATCAAAAAAAATGCTTCGCTGTCGTTAACGCCGGGATAGACACCGATTCGGTAATATTCAATAATATCCCCAAAATATTAATTCCACGCTGTCCTTATTGTGGATTCGATACGTCCGCACCCTGTAATCGTATTTATATTCCAAGGAATCGAATGCGGGGTCGGACTCGGGAAATGTACTCGGATAGCCCTTTGCCGCTCCTTTTTCCAATTTGGTTGTATCAACAAGATTCCAATTACCGGCAAAACGGTCGATATAAAATCCGACCAATTTTCCTTTGTAGAAGGAATAACCTGCGCTTCCACCGGTTTCATAATATACGTTCGGAATAATATACAGAAGGCTGTCGCGAATAATCACCGAAATAATTTTGAGGGAATCGTCGGTTTGACGGCCGACAAGAAAGGCGTCGATTTCGTTCACCAATACGGGACGTGCAATTTTCTCCAAGTTGTTCCCGTCTCTATTCTCACGCTTTTGCCGAGGATTTCCGACACAAGCGGCGGCCAGAAAAACGAATATACATACAACCCGGATTATGATTTCTGATATTTGATGTAGAACCCTTTTCACAAGTCCAAATCTAACCTTATAAAGTACCAAAATTAACCAATTATTCAAACAAAAAGTGTAACCGATGTTACGTTCACCAATAAACCAACTATATGAGTTCATTTTTGTTTTTCATGAATGACAAATAATGTGTGAATGTAACATTTGTGACAAGTTGTGATGTCGGACAAACCTATCTTTACACTGTTTATTTGTAAAATATAAAAGAGATGACAACAAACGCAACATTCGGTAAAGGCACCGTGTTTGCTCTCGCGCAACAGATCGAATATTCGGAAGGCGGGATCATCAGCAAGCAGATATTAAAAAACCAAGCGGGAAACGTTACCCTGTTTTCCTTCGATGAAGGGCAGGGATTAAGCGAACATACGGCTTCGTTCGATGCATTGATACAAATCCTCGAAGGGAAAGCCGAAATTACCGTCGGCGGAACGCCTCATACGTTGGCGGCAGGCCAAATCATTATCATGCCCGCCGATATTTCTCATGCGGTACATGCCATCGAGCAATTCAAAATGTTATTGACCATGATTAAAGGGTAAGCGTCAAGAACAAAATTTGCACCATGAAAGCAGCAATCAACATGGAATATGGTGCTCCCGAAGTGGTCCGCATCATGGAGATCGATAAACCCGAACCGAAAGACAACGAGATACGGTTAAAAGTACACGCATCCACGGTGAATCGCACCGATTGCGGTTTTCGAAGTGCGGAATACTTTATTTCGAGGTTTTGGAGCGGGCTCCTGAAACCTCGAAATAAAACGCTCGGCTGCGAGTTTGCGGGACAAATAGATACCGTCGGGAAAAACGTGAAATCTCGGAAGGTAGGCGACAAAATATTCGGTTTTAACGACGTGAGGTTCGGCGGACATGCCGAGTATATGATTTTGAACGAAAATGATGCATTTGCCCCAATGCCGGCAGGCTTCACCTACGAAACGGCAGCCGCGTTAACTGAAGGAGCACATTATGCCTTGTGTAACATTCGGGCAGCAAAAGTAAGAAGCAAACATCACGTGCTTGTATACGGAGCCACGGGCGCCATCGGTTCGGCGGCAGTGCAATTGCTGAAATTTTTCGGCGCTACGGTCATGGCCGTATGCAACACCAAAAACGTGGAGTTTGTGAAATCGTTGGGAGCCGACAAAGTAATCGATTATACCGAAGAAGATTTCACGAAAACGGATCAAGTCTTTGACTTTGTATTTGACGCCGTCGGGAAAAGCTCATTCAAGCAATGCAAGCCGCTGTTGAAAAAGAAAGGAATTTACATTTCCACCGAATTGGGCAAAAACGCGGAAAATATATTTTTGGCTCTTTTCACACCGATATGCGGCGGCAAAAAAGTATTGTTTCCTTTGCCGTCAATCACCCGAAAAGATGTCGAATTTTTAAAAGAATTGGCGGAAACGGGCATGTTTAAACCCGTAATTGACCGACAATACCCGTTGGAACAAATCGTCGAAGCCTACAAATATGTTGAAACGGGACAAAAAACGGGAAATGTGATCATATCGATGGCTTGAGGCATCGGGAGTCGATATTGATTGAAGGTAATTACCTACAGCGAGGATATGTCAAATGTATTGCCCGGTATGATGTTCTGCACAAATCGTTTGTCGCGAGCCTTTTGCTTTATTTGTTTTTACGGGCAAGGCGCCAAAGTATCTCGCCCGAATGGGATAAAATCAACGAGTCGGCATCCAATGTTACTATTTGCAAGGTATCAACACCTTCCAACGTTTGTTTGTTTCCGATACTTCGGCTTGTCAACAACAGTTTTTCTCCGTCCAACACCCATTTGGTGAAAATTAAAGTGGCCATTCCCACGGACGAAGCCGTACCGTCTTCTTTTAAGGTCATACCCTGCAATTCCGACGAATTAATCGGATTTGGCTCTACCCAAGTTCCTTGAATATAAAAATAGGGAGAATGCGCCGTTATAACCAATTCTTCGGCCTTAAAAATTTCGGTTTTTCCGACTTTTTCTTTTGTGTACGTTATTTTTACGGAATCATTTATCAAAACTCCCGGAACTTTAGCGGGGTCAGCATCCATTGTGCTAATGTTCAACGTATCACCCGTATTCGCGATAAGCATGATATTATTCATTGTAGCATCCGCTACATAACCTGTTACACTTTGTCGAACGGATGCCCGGTTACACGAAAATAATACCGCTATCAAGGATAGGATCGTTATTAAATTTTTCTTATTCATTTTTATGTTATTTGATATTCCAAATAACGAACGAATATGACTTATTGTTGTAACGTGATGTAAAAACTCCAACCTTTTCCCGTAATTCGGCATCATCGCATTTACGGCAGAAATCACTTAAGATAAATGCAATTAATTTATTTTGAGCTGTATACAAAGTTCGAACAGACCCTACCAAATCAACTTCATTTCATAACTCTTTTTGATCAATTCGGCGGTGTTTTTGGCATTGAGCTTTATGAGCAGATTTCGGCGGTATGTACGCACGGTTTCCGTGTCACGGTAAATCGTATCGGCAATTTCTTTTGTGGTATTACCTTCGGCGATGTATTTCAAAACTTCCTTTTCTCGGTTGGAAAGCCAAACAACATCCTCGTTTTTCCTGTCTTTCAACAGAATGTCAATCTCCTCGCACAGGAATTGTTCCCCGTTGCTTACGGCGTCGATGCCTGCCAGCATTTCCTCGCTTTCGGCATTTTTCAAAATATAACCGAGCGCACCGTTATGCAAAGCCCTCTTGGCGATGCTGAACTCGTTATACGTAGTCAACATAATGATCTTCAATTCGGGATAAATCTTTTTGATTTCGGAGCAAAAATCCACTCCGTCACCGTCGGGTAACCCGATATCGAGAAGCAATATGTCGGGCCGAGTTTCGACCAAGCCTCGACGACACGATTCCAAATCGTAATATACTTCCGTAACCCGGGCTTTACCCGAATCATTGATCAGCTTACTCAAGCTTTCCACCACCATTTTGTGGTCATCGACAATTTGTAAGTTTATCGGTGTCATACATTTTCGATTTTCAAGTCGATCGTTGTTTCCGTTCCCTTGCCGAGTAAAGTAACAATATCCATTTTTCCGTTGCAAGAAGCAACCCTGTCGCGGATATTTTTCAGCCCGATGCCCTTTGCGACGGACTTTTCGTCGAAACCGCAACCATCGTCTTGAACGGTAAGCGAAACATGCTTTTCATCCTGAATCAACTGTACATTGATGTTTTTCGAACCAGAATGACGAAGCGAATTGGTTATTAATTCGTTAGCGCAACAATAAACAACAAATTCCAATCGATCTTCGATTCGTTCTTCCTTGCCGAAAAAATGAAAATGCACGTCGGGAAACTGAGAAACAAAGTCTTCGATGGCCACTTTCATGCCGTATTGCAACGAAGCGGGCATCAAGTTGTGCGCCACGCGGCGGATTTCATCAATACAACCGTCCAACTTATCGCAAATATTTTGCAAACCCTCCTTATGACCGGTAAGTCCCATTTTCACGGCCGAGAGATTTCCGCTGAGACGGTCGTGCAAGTCGCGCGCCAAACGCGACCGCTCGCTCATCTCGCCGTCCAAAACCGAACGAGTGGCAATCAACTGTTTTTCTTTTCGCGCGTTTTTCATCTTTTGCCAAAACACAATCCCGAAAGCAATTGCCGACAAAACGCCTGCAATGCCGAGCCATACATACAACCGTCGCTCTTTTTCCAGCGAGACAATCCGCATTTCTCTCTTTTCGGTTTCGTATTTCACATCCATATCGGCCAAAATTTCGCGGTTGTTTTGGTTTGTATGTTTATCCATAGCCGACTTGTATCTGTGGAAAACCGCAACAGCCTCCTCTTTTTTCCCGAGCAAAATATCAGCTAACAACATGTTTTCCAGCAGATTAATATTGATATTGAGACTGGTAGAATCGATTTCCAGTGCTTTCCGTGCAGCCATCTCGCTATCTTTGTACTTTCCCCTGACAAAATAGAGGTTAGAAAACACTTTCCATGCCCCGGCAACCATTCTTTGATCGTCCATCTCACGAGCAAGTTGCAAACATTCGTCAGCATATTTCCATGCGGCATCGTAATCTTTCAGGTGTTCGTAATAGACGGCCGACAACACTTCCGCTATCCCTGCCCGATAAAGCCTGTCATCCAGCATTCGGCTATTTTCGTACGCTTCCCGGGCGTATTTCAATGCCGGTTCATAATCTTTCTGTGTGCAATAAATAGCGCTGAGTTCGTAGTAAGATTGCATTTTCCCATCGGCATCCTCCAGTTCTTCGGCAATGTTTTTTGCTTTTTCCAGATAATATATGGCCCTTTCATTGTTGTCCAAAGCACGATAAATACTTCCGATGTTCCCCAATATAGGCAGGCATCTTCTCTTGTTTCCGATACTTTCGTAGATGGACAAGGCATTTATAAAATGTTCCAATGCAAACGTTTGTTCTTCCTGCCGGGCATACATTATACCTATACCCACATGAACGGATGCTTCCTGCTCCTTGTCTTTGGCAGATACGGCAAGTTCAAGCGCTTTATTCCAATAGACAGATGCCGTATCGTAACTCGACCTCGTATTGTAAATGCGCCCGAAAAAGACATTGAATTTAGATGCCATCGACATGTTTTTTTCCTTTTCCGAAAGATTCAGTCCCTTTTCTGCATATTCAGAAGCTTTGTTCAAATCGAACAGTACATACCTGTTAGCTATTTGGTAACAGAGGTCCATCTGTTCTTTATTCGATAACTCGCTTTTATTCAGCATATTTACCAGCGAATCGACATTTTGCCTTTGCCCGACAACTCCCGTAAACGACAACAATAGTAAACCGATAAAAACGATTTGTTTCATAACCAACAACATTTAGTCTGCAAAGGTACTTCTTTTCTTGCGCCGTCATATCCCATAAAAGGGTGAATGTGAAAGCCCGGTGAATTTTCACCCTTTTGTGGGATTGACGGATATAATCATACCCGATACTTTTGTTTTTAAATTATAACTTTTATTGTAAACGAATGAAGAAGACGGCACCCCGAATCATACCTTTTATCTTGACGGGATTGACGGTTGTTTTCAGCGCATGTCCCAAGCAGGAAGATTATACGGACGACGGGCGTGAAGCCGCAATCGAATTTTGCAAATGTTACGAAGAAAGTACAAACGAGGAATGTCTCGAAGAATTAAAAGACAAATATGGACCTGCCCGATATTTAGCCGAAGAGTTTATCGAGGCATTCAACAAAACGAATACTTGTGATATTGAATTAATTATAGAACAGGAAAAGTAAAAACAAAGGTGCATGACTTAGTTTTACAAGACCTAACGGGGTTTTGAAACCCGGCAGGTCTTTGTTCAAATTCCGTAGAAATGAGCAATAGTTGCAATCATAAATATAAAACAAAGAAAAATGAATAAAAGAATTTTTATTTCTCCGATAACGGGAATACTGTTATGCGGAATCCTAACGACAGGCTGTGACAAAAAAAACGATGACGACAACAAGGGAACATCGGAATATTTCTATCATGAAGGACATTCCTATCTGATGGTAAAGCAAAAAAAGACATGGACGGAAGCGGCTGCCGATGCCGTCGCCAAAGGTGGCTATTTGGTGGAGATAGGAAGCAAAGCCGAACAGAATGCTGTTTGGCAGGCAATTCTTAAAGAAGGAATTTCCTCCGACTATGCGAAGGCAGCGGATGGCGGCGATATCGGTTACATTTGGATCGGCGCCGGCGATCGGTGGTCCGGAGAAGGTAACTGGATTTGGAACGGCGCCGACAAAAGCGGCACTTTCCCTCTGTTTTGGTTCGGCAGCAGTACGGGATCTGCCGTGGGGGGAAGTTATGTTAATTGGGGAGGCACATCCAAAGGAAAGTTGAACGAACCGGATAATTTTACCGATTCCAAACTCGCTCCCAACGGACAAAATGTTGCCGCCATCGGTTTGACAAGCTGGCCCACCGGTAGTTCTTCGTCGCTCGGCATCGCCGGCGAATGGAACGATATTGCCGAGACGAACAAGCTCTACTACATCATTGAATTTGATTCGGAAAAATAAAGAGATACATACATGAAAAATATTTGGTTAAT
>JAVBNP010000181.1:0-34728 GCA_031551455.1 Bacteroidales bacterium
ATCGTTACGGTTTGATAGGTCTGTCCCGGCTGCAAAATGGTCGACGGAAAATTCGGATGATTGGGCGAATCGGGATAGTGTTGCGTTTCGAGACACAACCCGCCGCGTTTTACATACGTGACATTATTTTTACCGATCAACATGCCGTCAAGAAAATTTCCCGAATAAAATTGTACGGCCGGCTCGGTTGTCATTACTTCCATAAACCTACCGCTTTGGGGTTCGTATACCGAAGCCGCCAAAGCCAATATCCCGTTACCGTCGCGCAACACCCAATTATGATCGTATCCGCCGCCGAATTTCAATTGTTCGAAATCGGCATCGATGCGTTCGCCGATCTTGTGCGGCAAGGTAAAATCCATCGGCGTTCCTGCCACATCCGGAAGTTTACCCGTCGGAATCAACCCGGCATCCACTTCGGTATATTTGTCCGCAACCATCATCAACTCGTGGTCGACAACAGTGGGTTGCTTACCTGCCGATAAATTGAAATAGCTGTGATTGGTGAGATTGCAGGGCGTTGCTTTATCGGTGGTTGCCCGGTAATCAATTTTCAACTCGTCGGCATCGGTTAACGTGTACGTTACCGTTACATCCAAATTACCGGGATAACCTTCTTCCATATCTTTGCTCGTATAGGTCAGTTCAAGCGAATTTTCGGTTGCGCCTTCCAGCGGTTTGGCTGCCCATACCACCCGATTGAATCCGATGTTGCCGCCATGCAGATGGTTTTCTCCGTTGTTGGTTACCAGTGTATATGTTACACCATCCAATGTAAATTTACCTTTAGCGATGCGATTGCCGTAACGGCCGATAATCGCTCCGAAATTGGGATTGTTTTTTTCGTATTCGGAACTCAAATAGCCGTCCAATTTATCAAAACCGAGCACAATGTCGCCGAATTGACCGTTTTTGTCGGGGACATGCAATTCGGTAATGGTGCCGCCGTAAGTGGCTACTTTCATCACCACGCCGTTGTTGTTGGTCAACGTATAAAGTTCCACGGGTTGACCCTTGGCTTGCCCGAAGTCCTCTTTAACGATACCCGCTTTTTTCTCGTTTTTGCTTTGTCCGCTTCCTCCTCCGCAAGAGATCAATCCGAACAAAATCATTATTGCGGAAACACATTGCAGCGTTATTGTTTTAATGTTTCGATTGGTCATAACAATTAATATTGTCAAATAAAAAACAAAATTTCACACATCAAAGATAAATAACCCGACCGATATTTTTGCCGAAATCTCGATATTTTTCGAAAAAACAACACAATATATCGTCGTTTTTCCGATTTTATGTACTTTAGCAGCAGTTTTCATACATACAATGCATGCCGGATAATCGACATACATTGTGTTTAATAAAATCTTATGATATCGTCATTACAGGCATTAGATGAAGTTAGGTTGAATTTCAGTCCCGGTTCGTTGGTGATCATGAACATCATATTAGCATTCGTCATGTTCGGGATCGCTTTACGGATGAATTTTTCCGATTTCAAAGATGTCGTCAAAAAACCGAAAAGCTTCTTGGTCGGCGCTTGTTCTCAAGTCATTTTGTTGCCTCTTGTCACGTTTCTGTTGTGTTTGCTGCTTCGCCCGATACTTTCGCCGTCGGTGGCGCTGGGGATGATACTCGTTGCTGCCTGTCCCGGAGGTAATATTTCCAATTTCATTACCAGTTTGGCCAAAGGCAACATTTCGCTTTCGATCAGTTTATCCGCATTTTCCACATTGGCGTGCGTTATCACGACACCTTTTAATTTTGCGTTTTGGGGAAATGTATACATGAACGCTTCGAAACTTGTAAAACCCATCGAAATCGATTTTTGGGAGATGGCGCAAACGGTACTTGTTTTGTTGGGAATTCCCATCGTGGCAGGTATTTTGTTTGCTCGATACTTCCCGAAAGCCACGCAAAAATTAATTAAACCGATGGGAATTCTTTCCATCGTTGCATTCATCGGATTTGTGGTAGCGGCATTGGCGGCCAACTTCGGTTATTTCATGAGGTACATCCATTTGATTGGATTCATTGTGATCGCGCATAATGCCTTGGCTTTATTAACGGGTTACGGAGTGGGTCGATTCACCCGATTGTCATGGCAAGATGTACGTTCCGTTACGATTGAAACGGGAATACAAAACTCCGGGTTGGGGTTGGTACTCATTTTCAATCCGAGACTTTTCGACGGATTGGGAGGTATGGCTTTTGTTGCGGCATGGTGGGGCATTTGGCATATTGTCTCCGGGATGTGCTTGGCCTTTTTTTGGAAACGAAAAGGTATCCCGAAATATGCTTAAATCGGACATCTCTCATCCGATTTACCCAGTTATATCTATTTCAGTAATTTTTTCACCAAACCGAGGTCGATTTCCGACGACGGATTAAAGTCGACCGAAGCCATGTATCGTTCGATGCTCCGTTTGAATTGGCAAGCGGCGGGTCGCTGGCTTATGTCGCGGGTAAGATTAACGGAACAAATCATCAATTTACCTTTTCCGACTTTGGTTTCGAATAAAATGCCCAATTTTCGATTGGTAAACCAATCGTCTATTATATGAACGATCGGCCGATATTCGGGCGGAAAATCGTCCAACACGACTGCCGAACAAGATGTCACGATATCCCACCATTGCCAATCGCTGTAACCGTCGTTGGGAAAAAGCGAAAAAACGGGATGTTTCGGATCACAGTAAACGCCCAATGTTTGAGGGGCTTGTTTTCGCGTCCATGCCGTATTCCAAAATATCGAAGAAAAACCGACTTGAATATCGCCGCCTTTATCCGCTCGCAAAGCATCTTTCGGTAAATAATACAATACATTTTCGCCGGTCTTTGCTTGTGCAACGGCATCGTCAAAATTACTCGTCACGTAAGGTTTTTTCGAAATATTCGGTTCTTCCTTCGGATATACCCATATATTCCACTCGTTGGTTGCGTCGGCTTCGACAACTCGAACGGATAACGTTACTTTCGAAGGTTCCTTCACGGAGGACAAATCGTATGCGATTTTCGGAAGTCGAATACAGTTGTCGATGGGCAAACTCTCGGTCATTTCTCCCCCGGCAAGCAAGTTTCCGCCGGTATCTTTCAGCTCCCATTTGATGGTGGCATCGGGCAACTCTTGTTTGCCGAAATGCGAAACCTCCAACGATGCTTTAAAAATTTCGTCGTTGGTCCAAATCATCTTTTGCATTCGCGCCAATGGAACCGTCCGGTTGCAAAACATGCTGTATTCTTTACCGTCGACATAACCTTTGGTATCCCAAAACGGGTCGAGTACGCCGACCAACGCCGTTCCCTGCCCGGGAAAATCGTGCAGGTCGAGTAATTGAAATCCGGCAAATCCGGGCGTGCGAAGAGCGGCTTCAATATCCGCTTTGTAACAAAGGGTTTGCAATCGTCCGGAAGCATACAAAAACTTGTCCGCCAAATCGCTCATATGATGTTCGGATAACGTTTCCCGGAAAATCTCAAAATTTTTGGTCTGCAATACTCCCGTATATTTCGACATTTCTTTGAAATTCGGGTACACGCACCACTGCCCTATTTCGTGACTGACCACGGGACCTTTCTCGGATCGAATAATGTCGTAAAAATCAAAAGTCGTTTGCGGCGACCGTGCATTGATAATACTTTTCAATCCGGCGCCCCAATGTTGAATTCGCGGATCGGGCGTATTCCAATAATCGGCATTCGGTATTTTGGGCCAACCGGCCGCACTCGTGTACACTCTTCGCGTATCTTTTTTCTTCCATGAATCGACAAATCCCGACAAGTATTCAACTTGCCGGTCTCCGCTCGGTTCATTTCCGTACGTCATCATGCAAAACGACGGATGATTGCCGAACTCTTTCACGATACGATCGCTTTCGGCATAAAACCAATCGTCAATATAATCGCCGTCGCCGATTTTCGTCCAACCGCCGCATTCCACCTGCAGATAAATCCCTTTTCGATCGGCGACTTCAAACGCCGCGCGGGGCGGACACCACGAATGAAATCGCACGTGGTTCAAGCCGAATTCTTTGCACCGGTCGTATATTTTTCCCCAATACGCCGTATCGGTCGAGGCATAACCGGTCAGCGGAAATATGGCACATTCCAACGTCCCGCGCAAAAAAACGGGTGTGCCGTTTACGGAAAATCGCGTACCGTCGACTTTAAACTCGCGCATACCGAAAGTCGTGCGACAACTATCGACTCCTTCTTTTGAATGCAACTCGACGTCCAACCGATACAAATTCGGTTCGAATTCCGACCAAGTCAACATATCGTCGCCCATATTCAAATCAACGGTAACGGATGTTTGCGATTCGGGATTAAATGTTGCGCTTACGGGAGTTAATTCCCCGGGATCGGCACAATTGAAACTTTTCCCGCGCAACTTAATTTCGGCCGATTTTTCGGTGGATTTTCCGGCAAGAAACACCGTAACTTTTGCTTTTCGGGTTTTCACATCGGGATGTACCTCCACCCGATCGATATGCAACATCGGCCGTGCCGACAATGTTATGTTCCCGACAATTCCGTTCCAATTGCTTTGCGTGTGATCGGTTACGCTGTGCGCATTGATGCCCACGGGAACATGCAATTGATTATCCGTTCGAACGGTCAGCAATAATTTTCCCGTCTCATCAATCACGTAACGATGAGGAGTTTGCAACGCATCGCTTTTGCCGATTTCTTTTCCGTTAACATAAAGAGTCGTTTCCCAATGTGTTCGTTCCAGCGCCAATTCCACGTATTTTCCCTTCCACGATGCGGGAACGGTTATCTCACGTTGATACCATGCCGCGCCGACGTAATGTTTCTTGGGTTGCAGCCAAAACGGAACTTTAATATTTCCCAGCAAACGATATTTTGCATATTCCGGAGCTTTAAACCAAGCGCTGTCGACAATTTGTCCCGTCCATTCGGTATCGACGGAAACATCATTCCCGTAACCTTGTTCCTGCAATGAACCGGGCAATTTGATTTTGTCCTTCAACGTTTTTTCAAACCAATGTTCGGAAATCCCGATATCATCGGGATCCAAAGCAAAAGACCACTCTCCGGAGAGATCGATTTTCGATGTTTGCTTTTCTCCGCACGAACCCAAAAGAATTCCGACAACAAGCAGTATGAACGTTTTTTTCATTTTTTCGATTTTAGTTTTATGAGGTTAAAGAGATGCATGTATGTTGAACGCAAATGTACAATTTTCCATGCAAAAAATAATGATTTTCACGCATTCGCGACAATCGGGCGATCATTCATCGTCAATTAACAATTGTCCATTATCTTTGTCGTGTTTATTTTATTCGAACATTCACTTGATTTCAAAAATATCATTATGTACAGGACACATACTTGCGGAGAACTGAATATCGGCCATGCGGGACAAAAGGTAATTTTGGCCGGCTGGGTACAACGTATTCGCGAACTGAGCGGAATGACTTTCGTCGATTTGCGCGACCGTTACGGAATTACGCAACTGGTTTTCACCGAATCGGGTAATGCCGCATTGTTTGAGGACGCAAAAAAATTGGGTCGCGAATTCGTGATTCAAGCCGAAGGACAAGTATGCGAACGCAGCAGCAAAAACAATAAAATTCCCACGGGCGAAATCGAAATTGTCGTCGACAAGTTGATCGTGCTCAATGGCGCTGTATTACCTCCGTTTACCATTGAGGATGAAACCGACGGCGGCGACGAACTGCGCATGAAATATCGTTATTTGGATTTGAGACGGAGCATCGTTCGTCATAACTTGGAGTTGCGTCATCGCTTGGCTCAAGAGGTTCGTAAATATTTATCGGATCAACAATTTCTTGAGGTGGAAACGCCCGTATTGATCAAATCCACGCCCGAAGGAGCGCGCGATTTCGTGGTTCCTTCGCGTATGAATCAAGGACAGTTTTATGCTTTGCCGCAGTCGCCGCAAACATTCAAACAAATATTGATGGTGGCGGGATTCGATCGCTATTTCCAAATCGTGAAATGCTTTCGCGACGAAGACTTGCGCGCCGACCGCCAACCGGAATTTACCCAAATCGACTGCGAAATGTCATTTGTTACGCAAGATGATGTGCTCAATACTTTCGAAGGATTGATCAAACATCTTTTCAAAACCGTTAAGGGCGTTACGTTTGATAAACCTTTTCCGCGCATGACGTTCGACGAGGCAATGAACAATTACGGCAACGATAAGCCCGATTTGCGTTTTGATATGAAAATACACGAGTTGACCTCGCTTACCAAAGGCAAAGGTTTCGTCGTATTCGATAACGCGGAATATATCGGTGCGATATGCGCTTCGGGTTGCGCGACATATACGCGTAAACAAACCGACGAATTGACCAATTTCGTGAAACGCCCGCAAATAGGTGCATCGGGATTGATTTACGTTAAATTCAACGAAGACGAAAGCATACAATCTTCGGTCGATAAGTTTTTTACGCCCGATCAACTGAAAGAATGGGGCGCAACAATGAATGCCCGCCCCGGCGATCTGATGTTGGTCATGGCAGGTACGCGAAAAAAGACGTTGGGACAACTGAGTGAACTGAGGCTCGAGATGGGAACGCGTTGCGGCTTACGCGACAAAAATACATTTGTCCCGTTGTGGGTAGTCGATTTTCCGTTGTTCGAATGGGATGAGGAAACGAAACGTTTCTATGCGATGCATCATCCGTTTACTTCACCCAAACCCGAAGATGCCGCTTATCTCGAAACCGACCCGGTTCGAGTGCATGCCAATGCGTACGATTGCGTGATGAACGGCGTTGAATTGGGCGGCGGCTCGATTCGTATTCATGACGAAAAGCTGCAGCAGGCAATGTTCCGCACATTAGGTTTTACGGCCGAACAAGCGGAATATCAATTCGGGTTTTTGATGAATGCTTTCAAATACGGCGCTCCGCCGCACGGGGGAATCGCTTTCGGGTTCGATCGCTTGACATCGATGTTTGCGGGCTTGGACAGCATCCGCGACGTGATTGCTTTCCCGAAAAACAATGCGGGACGCGACGTAATGATCGACAGCCCGGCGTTGATTTCGGATGAACAGCTGAACGAGTTGGGGATAAAAATCGTTCCGGACGATAGATAATTTGTTTGTCGCGGAATATGCTGCATCATTGCGACAAATTTTGTTTCATGTTTGTTATTGAGAAAATTTGATGAATAACCATTTTCTTATTATATGGATAAGTTTCGTATCGATACTTCCGATATCGAGAGAGTCTTTATGTTTTGCACAACTTTCCGACACAAAAATCGAATTACGGATAAGCGATAATGATCTTTCGTTTTTGGAAAAAATAACACGGGATATTACGGACAGCGCCCATATTTATCCCGGAAAACAAAATACTACCGGAGGAGTGGTGATTACGCCGGGAGGTAACTATGCCGCTTTCTGGATTCGTGATTATGCCATGTCTTTGGAAAGCGGATTCGTGACGCGGGAAGAACAAAAACATATGTTGTTGTTGACTGCCGGCACCCAATGCGACCAAACCCGAATTACAAAAGGGGGCAGCATGATCCCTTACGGAGCGATTGCCGATCATATTCGATTAGACGGTATACCGATATACTTCCCCGGAACTTATTCATACGAAGGTCAAGGAATTCCCGAATTCGGAACATTGCCTCCTTATTGCGATCAGTTTTTCTTTATCCACATGGCGTACTATTATGTGGAAACGACCTCGGATTTGGAAATTTTGAACTTCGAAATCAACGGAATAAAGCTTATCGACCGTATGGAAACGGCTTTTAGGGTTCCGCCTTCTTCGGAAGATAATCACTTGGTGGTTGCCACGGAATATTTTCGGGGTGTCGATTTCGGATTCAGGGATGTGGTGGAAATCACCGGCGAATTGAGTTTGCCTTCCATTTTAAAATTTCGAGCGGCCCAACAACTGGCTTTATTACTCGACAAAATCGGGAATTCCCGAAAAGCCTCCGATTATCGAATGATCGCGGAGAAAATCAAACAGGCTTTGCCGAAAACTTTTTCGGATGAGAAAGGGATGCTGCGGGCCTCGACGGGAAAAAGTAATCAATCGGATGTTTGGGCAACCGCATTGGCGGTTTATTTTTCGGCCATGGATGAACATGCGACAATTCGGGCATGTCGCGCACTCAACGATGCTTATGCTAAAGGAACGTTATCGTATAAAGGAAATATCAGGCATGTGTTGACAAGTGACGATTATAACGACAAAACATCATGGGAAAAAACCCGAGCGGCAAAAAACACTTATCAAAACGGAGCATACTGGGGAACTCCCGTCGGATGGGTTTGTTACGCAATGGCAAAAACGGATCGTTCTTTGGCCGCCAAATTGGCCAAAGAATTCATTGACGACTTAAGGGCAACCGATTATCGTAAGGGACCGGATTTCGGCGCTCCTTACGAATGTTTTCATCCTTCGGGTCACAAACAAAATCCGTTATATTTGACAACGGTGGCGTGTCCGTATATCGTATTTAAGAATTACGACACTCCGAAAGAAACCCGTTGATAGTATTTTCTGCCCGAGTTCATCGCATGTCGGAATTCTTCATTCCGGTCTCACTTATTGTTTATTTTACAAAGCGCAAAGCGATTGTTCGGTCATTTGCTCTGTCATTGTCGGAAGCATCGGCGGGATATGTCGCAAACTTATCGCCGTACCCTTCGGCGCCGGCTATTTGGCTTCCCACCCCGGCCTTTTCGAAAATCTTTTTCATTGTGTCGGCTCTTTCCTGCGACAATTTCATATTATCCTTTGCATTTCCGGTTCTATCGGTATAAGCGCCGATTTTGACCTTCACGTTCTTGTACGATTTCAAAATCGCCGTAATATTATCAATCTGCGGATGCGATTCCGGCGTTAGTTCGGTAGCGCTTCCGTGAAGGAATTCAATCCGGTCGAACTTGAACCATTTGTTTTTCAAGCTTCCGTCCGTCGCATTCTTGTAATCGTCCGATTTCAAAAATGCAAGCATTTGATCTTCCATCCCGCCTTTCAACGCATTGATATTAACGCCGTCGGGCAAACCGAAAACCTCACCGATTTTATCCGCGGCATTGCCCACTGCTTCGGTAACATTGGAAACACCACGATCAATTTCCGTTTTGACGGCTTCCGTCGCATCCGAAACTTTAGTCGGCTTATGCGAACATGTCTTCCATAAGAATAGCCCGACAACGACAATCAAAAGCGGAATCAACCATTTGATCCAACCCGCTCCTTTTTTGGCGCCTGCAACCGCTTGAGCGCCTAAATCGGAAAGCGACGAAATGCCGAAAACGCCGGCCAAACCCGAAGGAACGGACGACAGAAAACCGGCTTTTTCGGAAGTCAATTGATTCAACAATCCCGACAAACCGCCTCCCGACGCATTCATTTTGCTGCCCAGAAAACCGGCTACAATGGGCGAAATCATCGATATCAGTTTGCCGACGCCTCCCGAAGACACCCCGGAAGTCGACGATATGATCGACGAAAATGCGCCCAACTTATTACCCAAAACAGAATTCAGAAAATTCGAACCGATGTTGCCGAAATTGTTCCCGTCCAACATCCCCGATATATTCGACAACAAGCCTCCGCTCGATTTACCGGCTTCGATCAACGATGTTTCCACTTCGGACGATTGTCCTTTGGCCAAAAGCGAACCCAAAAGTCCCGGAATAATGGAACCGATGGCGGATGTTACCTTCGATTTATCTTCACCCACGGATGCGGTCATTTTATCCATAACCTCGGGGGTAATGATATTTTTCAACGTATCAAATAATTGTGCCATACTTACTTTTTATTTGTAATTTAATGCATACTGAAACAAGACAAAATTAAAATAGTTTAGCAGCTGATTAACAAATCATTATCCGATGCGTATTTGTAAGGAAAAATTTATCTTGTGATTGTGTCGACTTAATCATTTGCGACAGACAAAAATCGACAGCTTTCGTAAATACGATTAACATTCGGTATTAGCGTATGCCTTTCGGTGAATTGATCGCGGATTTCGGATACCGGCGATTTGTCCCCGGAAAAAGTTCATGAAACAGCCGCGCATCGTATTCAAAATACATTTATATTCGCACAATGATGGCGTAAAACAAAAACACTTGAAACATGAAACCCGAAACAAATACTTACGAAATTTACCCGGTAATACTTGATGCATTTAAGCATAAATTCGTTAAATTATATTTCGTCGTCTTCGGATTGTTCGGACTGCAGGCCGTTTCCGCTCAAGACGTCATTGTGCGCAAAAACGAATTGGAGATCAAAGCAAAAGTTGTCGAAGTGGGCCCCGAACAGGTCAAGTACAAACGCTTTGACAATCCGGACGGCCCCATATACATCGAAAATAGAGATCAGATTCAAAAAATCAGCTATGCCAACGGAACGGAAGATATTTTCGAAGCGAACGCGAATATCTCATCGCGGGAAACCGTGTTTCATCAAGTCGCACGACAGGAAAAAAGAACTTCCAAAATACGTTATTCGGGGTTAATCGAACTTGCCCCGTATTTCGGGATGAACTTTGCGGGCAACTCGGACGAATATGGTGATTATTCCGGGGTGGCGTTCTCTACCGCTCACGGGATACAACTTTCGGAGAAATATTTTTTCGGTTTGGGATTCGGCGTAAATTCGGGAAACGATCTTTATATGCCGATTTTTGCGGCTTTTCGCATGAACCTTTCGCAAGAAGCGGCACATCCGTTTCTCGGTGCTTCGATCGGCGTGCAATTCGACAATAATACATATTATCGTTACACGGAAGACGGTTATATGCACCACGACAGCCGTACTTCTTCGGGGCTATGGGCCAACATCATCGTCGGTTATCGGTTCAAAAACAAATTTTACGTGATGTCCGGAATCGTCATTCAAAGCATATCCCGAAACGATTACATCGGAGAGTCGTACAGCCGTATCGGTTTTACGATCGGAATCGGCGTTAAATTTTAACGATTATTTTCCGTCACGAACAGCGATGTAACGTGAATTTGATCGAAAAATCAACGGTTGTCAAGGGTTTATTTCGACTAAGCTCCGATCGATTCCCCTTCCTTTGATGCGATACACGTTCTTTTCGCCAAGGCCGTTCTCAAGCGTGATTTGCACTTCGTATTTTTCGTTATAACGTGTGTAACTGCCGAAGATATAAAATTGCGGACGATCATTTTTTTCGGCGGCGCCGTCAATTTTTTGCGGTAATACGTTTTTCCATTCGACGGATCCTTTCAAATTTTTGATCTCCGTCAGATTGGTTTCCCAACCGCGATTTTCGAAACCGAGGCTGACGCTGCCTTCGTTACTTTCGTAGTTCAGCGATGCGCTTCCCGTTCGAATGATTGGTCGATACATACAAACCACCGACTCGATTTCGTATCGTTTGCCGTCACCCAACAAATCGGCCGTGTTTCGCTTGTTCTTGCGATAACGATTATAATCTTTCGTATATGCTTTCCGCAGTAAGCTGTCGGGAATATTTACTTTCGACATTTGTTCTTGTCCTTCATCAAATCGTATCCCGATAGTCACCGGGTTGTACATGTAGTCATCTTCAACGGTAAACATCGCATACAAATGTCCGTTCGACTCCGTTGCAACCGGCCTCAGATAAGTTGCCGTGGAACTGTAGATACGGTCCGCATTCGACAATTTGATGATGGTTCGTGTCGATAATTCATTCAATCCCCGTTCCGTTTCCGAAATTTTTCGTTCGTGTTCGTGTTTGTTATAAAGATACGAACCATGCTCCTCGTACCACACAGAAACAGCAAAGACAATAAGTCCCGCAACGATAAACGACGGTATCAACCAAAAATAACGACTTCCTTTGCCGCCGGTTTGTTGTTCACGCACAATCACGGTCTTTGTCCATTTATCGTGCCAACCTTTAACGGGCATGTCGTATTGATCGTTGACCACGAAAAACGAAAACGGCTCGAAGGGAACGAAACGACAAAGCGTCCTTAACGCGATTGTTTTAACGCTCGGCTTGCTTCCGTCGGCATTCAGCACACGCGTTTCGGAAAGAAACTTTGCGGGCGTGGCGCCGAACACCGATTCGAAAAACGCATAGTAAGCGAAACGGCAACCGTACATCATTACATACAACGTAACATTTGTGTTGCCGGAAATAGGAGTAAATACCGAAAAAGCAAATATGCAACAAAGAAGATCAACGGCGAAGTTGAAAAAACGCTGCCCGCGAGTTGCGGTCACATACGTCGATTCACTTGCCGGCAAGGTCGAAAAAGGATCAACCGATCGAAGTTGTCGGGCGCCGTTGAGATGTTTCAAACACCGATATGATAGAAATATAAAAAGCACGCCGAAAAGTAATGTCAGTAAATGAAGAAAAAAGATATCTCGATATGACACAAACACGGCAATCGATCGAACGCCCCTCAACAACAGCATCAGCGACGCGGATAACAGTACAACGGAATATGAGAACCGCAGCAAACGGCTTTCACGATGTTTGCTTTTGATGTACAGAACGGCACCCGTCAACGACAAAACGTAAAAAATGATATTGAAGATGACAATCCTGCCGCCGTCGGCATAAGGCTCGAAAAGACGAAGTTGAAAGTAGGATAAATGTACCGAATCCAAACAAGACCGAATAGCCTGCATTCGCATGCCACCGGCAAGTGCGGATAAACCGGACAATTGAGTCAACAGACCCGCCACCGAAATGACGATCATAATCAAACCCGCGTTCTTCCCTATTTCATCCGTCGCTTCACGAATATATTCGTTCGAATTATTGTTTTCCTGCATACTGTCAAATGTCTGATTTTTTCACACAAAACCTACCGGGTTTCAAAAACCCGGTAGGCGTCATTTATTTTTACGTAATTCTCACTTACGCATCCCAATATAATCACAAACAATTATTTTTCCATCACAAACAGCGACTTGATTCCGTCGACATGCAACGTAAATTTGGTTGTTCCGTTTTCGTGTTTGACGGGAAGATTTTCTTTAACCGTTCCCGTATGCGGATTCCAAAGTTCCAAATCGTACGTTCCCGACAATTCCGTTTCAACGGTTTTGGCACGCGGATCGGTATTGGCAAAGAACCACAGATTTTTCCCGTGAAAAACTTTATGTATATTCTTGAGACGATCTCCCGAAAACTTCAAGGAAAAATTCTCGGGCAATTTTTCCAACACGGCTTTCAATTGATCGACGCTTGGGTTCGGAACGAAGAAAACGTTTTTCTTTCCCGAAAGGTTCTCGACCAACCTCTTCACTTCGGGATTATCCGAACGAACGGTTGCTTTTTGGGGCATCAATGTCGTAAAAATCACCGTTCCTCCGGCATCCGCAAATTCTTTGACCCTTTTCAAATTACTCAATGATATGATTTTGCATCCGGGCACCACCAGCGTCGAAAAAACATTATGTTGTACGTTGTTGTCCAATATCAGTTTGTTCGATGATACACGGCAACGTTCATCCAATATATCGGGATGCAAAAACATAAAATCGTATCCCAAACCATCGAAAAGAGCAACGCCGACATCAACATAATCCAAATCGGGAATGGCCACTCCGCCTCCGTAATGTCCCAACGGACCATCAAAATAATGCCCGCTCTGCATGCTTTGCACCGGATACAGAACGGCCATATCGCCCGTCCAACGCGCATCGTTTTGCATCAGAACGTTCAGTCGCGACAAATAATCCGTAAAAACTTTCAAGCTATCCGCATACAACGGATTTCGAAGAGAAAGTTCGGGCTTGAACACGACCTTATCCGTATTGTACCATACCGCATGGGGAATCAGCAAATTGATCCCTTTGGCGTATTGATCCATCGCAACGGAAAATATCTCGTCCCAATCGATATTGCCCATGGCTCCGTACGTTTCGGACATCACCAGCGAATGATCCCAGTTATGTGCGGCAGAACTGATGATTTTATAAAAATTCTCGGCGGGCCGATCGCCTCCTATTTTATCGATTCCGGGAACATCCAAATATTTGAAACATTTCATCAAATCGCCCGAAGTTCCCACGGCATTTACTATTTCTTCGTTATCTTGATGCCCCGTTGCGAGAATCCCGTGATTTTTACTCCATTCGTTCACTTGTTTGGTATATCCTTCGGCATACAATTCGGAACGAAATCCGAACAGATAATTCCGAGCTTCCTCGGTTTCGTCGCCGATGTGATACCAAAGCGCGGGATAATACAATGCGGGATCGAATCCGTATTTATCCTTGAATTTCAAATTAAACTCGGGCGTCCAAGAACGTCCGTTCGCATAATACAACGTAGGCTCGTCAAAGAACGTCCCGACGACGGTTTTACCGAAATAGTCGGCAAAACGCTTGTAATATTCATCATGCGTCATACCGATATACAAATCGGCCGCTTCGGGACTCATATAATCCACGATGGAGTTCCCGGCATTAACGCAGGTAAAAATCATGATTTTCAGATTTCCGGCAGGCACGTTCCATTTCAATTTTCCGGCGGAAACATGCGTTGCCAAATCGATCCTTTCGAAAGATACGGTATCCATGGCCACGGCCGCCATTAATTTCCCTTCGGGTAATTCCGCTTCAAAAGTCGTGTTCGCAACGGGGATATATTCCTTTTTATCCAAACGCTTGTTAGTATGTTCGGGATATCTTTCCTTGAATCGTCCTCTGCCGTCGCCGTTAATATCTCCCGCCGTGCCGCTCGGGAAACCATACTCGTCGTATATCCACAATGTCATATTTATCTTTCGGGCCTCTTCCATACAAACCCGATAAACGTCGAAATAAGCTTCGGTGAGATATTCCGGTTTAAATCCTTTTCCGAAAGGTAAAATACTTAAGCCGCCGTAACCGGTTTCTTTGCACATGGCCATCTGACGCAACAATTCGTCGGGTTCAACTTTCGTATCATTCCAAAACCAAAGCGGATTGGGGCGCGCCGACGCGGGAATGTTTTGAAAATCGCGCGCGGATTTTTCCCGAAGTTCTTTTTCCGATACACCGCAGTAAAGAAAAAATATAAAAAGACAGGGCAGAAACTTTTGCATGGATAATAATTTCAGGAAAGGTGAATAATAAACTTCGACAAATGTAGCAAAATATCCGGTCGGTGCGATTACGGGCAAGAACCGCTTGTTTTCGGAATCGACAAACACAACCGAACTTGAATTGTTTATTTCGATTTTTCGATCGTTTGCCGACACAAAATATGATTCAAATGCATAACTTCGCACCATGTTCGACAAAAAAACACTTCGACGGGAGATTAAACTTTTGAAAGATCAATTTTCGGAAGATAATCGATTGCGGCAATCGGCTTCGATTTGGACCCGATTGGAGAATACGGAACGCTTTCGACAAGCTGAAACGATATTGATGTATTGGTCGATGCCTGATGAAGTGCAGACGCATGACTTCATTCGCCGGTGGTATCGAAAAAAAACGATTATTTTGCCCGTTGTCGACGGTGACATACTGCGGCTGAAGCAATTTATCGGCGAACAAACGTTACGGCGCAATGCAACGATGAATCTGCTCGAACCTTCGGGTGACGATTATCCCGAACCGCAGAACATCGAACTTTCCGTTATCCCGGGCATCGCCTTCGATCGAAATAATCGGCGCTTGGGACGCGGCAAAGGATATTACGACAAATTGCTTCCCGGTCTCAATGCATACAGGATCGGTGTTTGTTTCGATTTTCAATTGTTCGACGAGATTCCCGCGGACGAACGCGATATTCCGATGGATGAAATCCTTTCGGACTAAACAAGCAACCATTTTGCAGGCTAAATTTCACACATTATGAAATATTTAAAGATTCTTGCACTCTCTTTTTGCTGCATTCATGTTTTACACGCCGCCGAGAAAAACATGTCTTTGTTTTCCCCGGATAAACAGACCGAAGTAAAAATTACGATCGGCGAGAACATAACGTTTTCGTTGAAACACAACAACCGAACATTATTGGACCCGTCACCTATCGCCATGAAACTGTACGACGGAACGATTTGGGGTAAAAATCCGAAACTCGACAAACGAAATTTCACCACCGTAAATGACGAGGTTAAGCCCAAATACGGCCAAAATTCCGTAATATCGGAACGTTACAACGAATTATCGCTTCGATTTCGCGGCGGATACGGATTGATATTCCGAGCATATGATGAAGGTATTGCATACCGATTTACTTGCGATAAAAAAGGCGAGTTAATCATTAAGGACGAAGAGACTGCTTTTGCTTTTCCCGAAAATTTTTCGGCTTATTGCGGAAAAGGTAAAATTGAAGAATACCTTCACGAAACAATTTACGAACATACCGATATCAACAAGATCGATTCGGGACGCGTGGCCGTATTACCGATGCTTATCGATGTTCCCGACGGTCCGAAGTTGGTTATCACGGAATCGGATATTTCCGATTATCCGGGCATGTATCTTACCGCCGAAGGAAACACGCTGAAAGCCCGGTTCCGTCATTATCCGTCGGGAACTGATTCGGACGATCGGAGGCGATGGACGGTAAAGGTTACCGAAACTACCGATTTTATTGCCAAAACAACAGGCGAACGATCTTTTCCATGGCGCGTGATGGTTATTGCCGATCAAGAAAAACATTTGCTCAATAGCGAATTGGTTTATTTATTGGCACCGAAACAACATGAAGGTATCGATTTCTCGTTCGTGAAACCGGGATTGATCACGAACGATTGGTGGGATCTTTGGTGGGATAAATCGCCCGGAGCAACGGGTGTGCAGGAAGTGATCCTTACGGGAGTTGATTTCAAATCGGGAACCAATTTCGAAACATATAAATACATTATCGATTACGCGATCGAAAATAACATCGAATACGTCAACATGGATTACGGGTGGTGTAACGTTCATGATTTCGGTCAAATACACCCTCGCTTGGATTTGCAGAAACTGCTGGCGTACTCCAAACAGCACAACAAACGTATCTTTATGTGGTGCTTATCCAAAACGCTTTGTCGCGATTTGGAAAAAAACATGCAAATGTTCGAAAATTGGGGTATTGCCGGGTTAAAAGTCGATTTTTTCGAGCGAGACGATCAATTAGGCATGCGCAATTATCAAATTATTGCCGAATCGGCTGCTCGTCATCACTTAATGATTGAATTTCACGGATCGAACAATCCGGCAGGACTTTCACGTCGCTATCCCAATGTGTTAACCTACGAATCGGTCTATGGGTCGGAGCAAAATAATTACGGGAATAAAGCCGATCCGAAACACAATGTAACGATGCCGTTTATCCGTTCGGTTTCCGGGCCTTTCGATTATGCTCCGGGAGCAATGGACAACGTGAGTAAAGCTCGATTTTATCCTTTCAGCGGGTTTCCGTTGAGTCTGGGCACCCGCGCGCATCAAATAGCCATGTTCGTCATTTATTATTCACCGTTGCAATTTATGTGCGACGTGCCGACGAGTTACGTTCGAGAGCCGTTGTGTCTCCGGTTTATTTCGGCCATTCCTTCAACCTGGGACAAAACAATTCCGATTGACGGTAAAATAGGCGAATATGCGGCCGTGGCAAGAAAAAAAGAAAATCAATGGTATTTGGGTGCAATGACCGATTGGTCTCCGCGCACGCTGACCTTCAAATGTGACTTTCTCGAACCCGGAACATATGATCTCGAAATATTCAAAGACGGCGTAAATGCCAATTTGAACGGAAACGATTATAAAGTTGAACACCGCACGATCAATGCGGGCGAGGAAATAACGGCGAAAATGGCTCCGGGTGGAGGATGGGCCGCACGATTCAGCCCGAGAAACGAATAAGTTCGTCAGTCGAACATTGGTTAAGAAGAGTTTTTCTTACCTTTGCAAGAATCCGATTTACAAATTCGTAAACAACCAATACAACCTTTAAAATTATTCGAGATGAAAAAAACAATTTTAATAACGACGGCATTAATCATATCGGCAATTACCGTTTATGCGCAATGGAAGCCTGCGGGCGACAACATGAAAACGGCGTGGGCCGAAAAAATCGATCCCGCAAAAGTGTGGCAGGAATATCCCCGCCCGACGATGGAGCGTACCGATTGGCAAAACCTCAACGGTTTGTGGGAATATTCCGTCGTACCCGGCGGACAAAATGAACCGACAAAGTTCGACGGAAAAATACTCGTTCCGTTTGCCATTGAATCTTCTTTGTCGGGAGTACAAAAGAAAGTAACCGAAACCGAAGCATTGTGGTACAAACGAACATTTACGATTCCCGCGGGATGGAAAAACAAAAACGTTCTGTTGCATTTCGGCGCCGTCGATTGGAAAGCCGAAGTTTTTATCAACAATATCAAAATCGGATCGCATACCGGCGGATATACGCCGTTTTGTTTCGACATTACCCCGTTCTTGACATCCGGTGAACAAAAGTTAACGGTAAAGGTGATTGACCCGACCGACAAAGGTTATCAACCACGCGGAAAGCAAGTCGCCGAACCGCGGGGAATTTGGTATACCGCAGTAACCGGTATTTGGCAAACGGTTTGGCTGGAGCCGGTTAACGAGAAGCATATTTCGGGATTATGTTCCGTTCCGGATATCGACAACAATAAACTGACGGTGACCGCTATTTGCAAAAATACGGACTATGCCGACATTGTTGAAGTTAAGGTTTCGGATAACCGAAAAGTTATCGCTTCGGGAAAGGCTTCGGCAGGTCAAGCAATCGATTTAATCATACCCGATGCCAAATTGTGGTCGCCCGACTCACCATTCCTGTACGACATGGAAGTAAACCTGTATCAAAAAGGCAAAGCGATCGACCAAGTAAAAAGCTATTGCGCCATGCGAAAAGTGTCAATCAAACGGGACAAATACGGCGTCGTAAGATTACAATTGAACAATAAAGATTGTTTCCAATATGGTCCGCTCGATCAAGGTTGGTGGCCCGACGGTTTATATACCGCTCCCTGTGACGAAGCGTTGAAGTTCGATATCCAAAAAACAAAAGATTTCGGATTCAACATGATTCGCAAACACGTAAAAGTGGAACCGGCTCGTTGGTACATGCATTGTGATCGATTGGGAATTTTGGTTTGGCAGGATATGCCCAGCGGCGATCGTTCACCGCAATGGCAACAACGTCAATATTTCTCGGGAACCGAATTTGTTCGTTCGCCCGAATCGGAAGCGAATTATCGTAGAGAATGGAAAGAAATCATGGATTTTCTGAACATGCATCCTTCCATTGCAGTTTGGGTACCTTTCAATGAAGCTTGGGGACAATTTAAAACTCCCGAAATCGTTGAATGGACAAAGGCATATGATCCTTCGCGACTCGTCAATCCCGCAAGCGGCGGAAATCATTATCGAACGGGCGACATGTTGGATTTACATAATTATCCCGCTCCCGAATTATACCTTTACGATGCCGAACGGGCAACCGTTTTGGGCGAATACGGCGGTATCGGATTTCCGATGGAAGGGCACCTTTGGCAAACGGATAAAAATTGGGGATATATTCAATTCAAAAGTTCCAAAGACGTAACTGATGAATACGTGAAATATGCCGAAATGTTGAAAACAATGGTTAAAGCCGGCTTTTCGGCAGCCGTGTACACGCAAACAACCGACGTGGAAGGCGAAGTGAACGGATTAATGACGTACGACCGAAAAGTGATTAAATTGGAGGAAAATCGATTGAAAAAAATCAATACGGAAGTTTGCCGAATGTTGCCTAATGAATGATGTGTCAAACAACTTAAATCCGATTATAAACGAAAAAGGTTCCGATCAATCGGAACCTTTTTCGTTTACGGGAAAAATATTGTATGAATTGATAAACCGTCATTCCGGATTTTCGCTCCGATAATAAAGCGTCGTTCCGTTGGCGGGAGTAAATATCTTTGCCGCATAATCGCGCAATGTTTCCGCTGTAATGCTTTGGTATGTATCGATTTCCCGGTTCAAATTTTCGGCCGTGTCTATCAACTCATGGCGACACAGGCTGATTGCTTTGTTCAGAATATTGGTGTGATTGAGAATAAACGTCGCCTCGAATTTGTTCTTCAGCTTTTGCAATTCATCCGACGGCAAAACTTCCGACGATAACGATTCCAATTCTTCTTGAATGGCTGCATCGGCAGTTTCCGGCGAAATTCCCGCCATGGGTTTTCCGGAAATAACCAATAATCCCGGGTCGGCATCACCAGTAATGTACGCGTTTATTTCGCCAAATAATCGTTTGTCTTTCAGCAAACGCTGATAAAGGCGAGAGGATTTCCCCGCAGCCAAAACATCCGATAACATATCGGCACAATAAAAACCTTTCGAATACAATCCGTCGACTTGGAAAACTTTATAAACGGCATCGGTTGGAACGGGACGCGTAATGGAAAGCATTCCGGGATGATTATGCACGGGTTCCTGCGGCAAACAACGTGTCGGGACATTGCGCCGTTCGATGGGAGCAAATCGTTTTTCGACCAATTGCCGAATTTGTTCCGCTTTCACGTTTCCGGTAACAGCCATTACAACATTATCGGGTGCATATCGTCCGTAAAAAAACGCTTTAACGTCTTCCATGGTTGCTCGACGAATATGTTCCGGATCTTTTCCGATAGTGGGCCAACGATACGGGTGTATCCGATATGCTTCCGGACGCAACAACAACCACACGTCACCGTACGGTTGATTCAGATATCGTTGATGAAATTCTTCAATCACCACTTGGCGTTGTACTTCGAGATTTCGTTCGCTGAAATCGAGCGACGCCATTCGGTCTGCTTCCAACCAAAAAGCCGTTTCGATGTTTTCCGCGGGCAATGTGCAATAATAATTGGTGATATCATTGTTTGTGAATGCATTGTTTTCGCCACCGACCTTTTGCATTTCTGCATCAAAGTCGGGAACATTCTCGGATCCGCCGAACATCAAATGTTCGAATAAATGAGCGAAACCCGTTTTCTCCGGATCTTCGTCGCGCGAACCTACATCATACATTAAATTGACTGCGGCCAAAGGCGTGGATGGATCCTCGTGCACCAACACCCGTAAGCCGTTCGGCAACTCGAAACGCTCAAATTCGATCATAATCGAAACAATGTTTAAGTTATCAAAAAAATAAAAATCCAAAAACTCCATGCTTTCTTATCCGATACAATAAATCGGAAATAAGGAATTTTTTCCATGTATGATTGTTTTTTGTCAGTTCATGCTTCGATACGATTTTTATTTTCGAAACCGATTAAATGTTTTGTTGAAATGCGCGGGTTCTCACATTTTTCATATTCATTCGGCTAAAGACTATGTTATTTAGAAATCAATCTAATCGCAACCCCGCCGCTCGGCTTCAATGAGAAGGAAAGACTTTGCGATGCATTCATCCGTTTTTGCGAAACGCTTACTTTGGTCCGGGTTTTTACTTTGTCATCATCCGCATATATGTGTGCCGTATATTCGGTTCCTCCGGTTAGGAAGGAAAGCGGAATATTGACTTTGCGAGCTTCGTTACCCGTAGCGGCAACCAAATACCAATCGTTGCCGCTGCGACGTGCCATGACGACAAATTCGCCGGGCGTTCCGTCCAAAACTCGAGTATCATCCCACACGGTCGGTAACGCATCAAAAAACTCCAATTCGGGCTCGTCGCGACTGTCCGAAGGTTTATCGTACCAGTACATGTACTGCAACGGACTGTAAACGATAACCGACATGGCCAACTGGTGTCCCGATGTGGTTTGCATATATCGTTTCGGTACGGTTCCGGTGGTTTCTTCCAAAATATGTTTTTGGTAGTAATAACATATCGTATAATCACCTGCACCGGCAATGAAACGGGTAAACGGCAAAATCATGTTGTGTGTTGCATCGGGCATTTCCTCATTACCGCGAATTCCTTCCTGCGTCATCAAGTTCGGGTAAGTGCGGCTGAATCCCGTGGGACGATATTCGTCGTGAATGTCGACTACTAAGCCGTATTCGGCGCATTTTTTCACGGCATGGTGCATCCACGTGGTCCAACGATATGAACCCACTTGCACGAATCCGAATTTGATCCCGTCGATTCCCCACGATTTGTAAAGCGGCAGAATTTCGTCCAGTTGAGCGTATAATGCCCGTTGATTGACATACAGAATCACGCCGATACCGTGTTTTTTTGCATAAGCGACAGCTTCGCGCAAGTCCAAATCACTTTTGGGGTTGCGGCGCGGATCGACCGTAACGGTGGTTGCGTCCGATTCCTTCAGATATTCGTAGCCGTACCAACCGGCATCGAAATGAATGTATTGTAAATTCCGTTTCACCGCGAAATCAACCAACTCTTTGGCTCCCTTTGCGCTGAGCGTAATTTCGCGCATCACCTTTCCCGGCCGTATCCACCACGGGTTATCGATGGCGCAGGGCGGATTCAGATTCAGAATGATGTCGTTGTTTTCCAACAATTGTCCCGGTTTTTCGGCAACCATTACTACTCGCCAAGGCGAAGCAAACGGAGAGATTTCGTCTACATCGTCATATTGTCGGCAGGCGATGGTGTTGGGTTTTTCCGGATTCAAAACAAATTTGGTTCGTGCATATTCCACCACTTCGGCCTCGGCAAGGCAAGCGTACAAACCGTTCGATAGTTGCAGCGTCAGAGGGCGTTCGCATTCGTCGGGCCAGTCTTTCAACGGCAATAATTGATAAATACCTTGCGCCGTTCCCACGAACCAAGCTTTGGTATTTTCGGGCAGCGTAAAATCGGTGCTTTCTTCGGTAATATGTAAATATGTGCCGCCGTCGGGATGTTCGGCAAATATGTAACGAAACGCCAAACCTTCATTATAAGCGCGTACTTCCAGCAATAATTCATTTCGATTATTCTCCCGCGCAATACGTAACGTTTTTTGATTGTATCGGTCGCGTACGGTGCTTCGTTCGCCGTATACAGGATGCCATGTCGTGTCTTTGGATGATTCAACAACTTCTTTGATGGTCAACCGATCCGTATAACGGGCGATTCCCAAACGGGAAGGAAGAATCACTTCCTTCGATTTGTACGTAACATTCCATGTTAACGAACCGTTGGACAATGCGATTTGTCCTTTGATGTTTCCGTCGGGCGAGGATATCGATACACGGTCGATTTGTGCCGTTAATGAAGCGCTTACTGCGGAAAGCAGCACGATAAGTGCGATTGTTTTACTTTTTAAGGTCATTTTATTTGAATAATTTGCGGTGTTTGACTTGCAAATATAAGCAATCGATGTCGGATAACGGTATTTTGATCGGGTAAATCCTTCGACAAAAGAAAAATCGACAAGGCCGCTTTCGAAAAAGCCGACCTTGCCGATTAATAGTATTCTTTCCTTGCGTGGAAAGAATTATTCGTTGATCGTAATCTTCACTATTTTATCGCCTTGACAAATGACGTCGATCACGTCCAAACCTTCGACCACTTTTCCGAAAACGGTATGTTGACGATCAAGATGTTGGGTATTGGTACGATTATGACAGATAAAGAATTGTGATCCGCCCGTATTTCTTCCTGCGTGAGCCATTGACAGAACGCCGCGGTCGTGATATTGGTTGTTGCCTTGAGTTTCGCATTTGATGGTGTATCCCGGACCGCCTGTACCGTCACCCCGCGGACATCCGCCTTGAATCACGAAATTCGGAATCACGCGATGAAACGTTAAACCGTCATAATAACCGGAAGAAGCCAGTTTCACGAAGTTGGCCACCGTGCCGGGAGCGTCATCTTCGAAAAATTCCACTTTCATTGTCCCTTTTTCCGTTTGAATATCTGCTGTTTTCATATAAATGATTTGATGATTTTTTTTAATTTGAAATTTTATTTCGGGAAGTAAGCATAAAACAACATTTCCGAAATTCTCGCCGGAGTTTATGCAACAGTCGGCGAGACGGAATTTATGTCGACTTTATTTCTCAATATCCCTTGTGTTCTTGAACGATGGCATCGATCACCGCAACAGTGGTGATGTTGACGATATCGCGTACGGAACTTTCGATATCGGTAAAATGAATGGGTTTGTTCAATCCCATTTGCAACGGGCCGATGGTTTCGCCCACGCCCATTTCCTGCAATAATTTTTGTGCCGTATTGGCCGAACTCAAATTCGGGAATACCAGCGTATTCACATCTTTCCCGTGCAATTTATTAAACGGATATTTTTGATCTCTCAAGTTCTTGTCCAAAGCAAAATTAACCTGCATTTCCCCGTCGATGGGCAAATCGGGATAACTTTCCTGCATTGTACGCACTACTTCATGTACACTTGCAGGACTTCCTTCGGCATCGGCTCCGAAGTTGGAATACGAAAGCATGGCCATCACGGGATCTTTGGCAAAAAACCGTACGGTTTCGGCAGCCAAACGAGCAATGTCAATCAACGTTTCCGTAGACGGGTGTCGATTGATTAACGTGTCGGCCAAAAAGAAGGTACCTTTCTTGCTTGTCAAAATGTGCATGGCGCCGAAATGATTGTATCCTTCTCGAATACCGATCACTTCTTTTGCTACCTTAATGGTGTTGGAATATTTGGTGTATACGCCCGTGATAAAAGCATCGGCATCACCCGTTTCCACCATCATCATGCCGAAATAATTGCGTTCGAACATTTTGTCTTTGGCTTCGTCGTATGTGGCGCCTTCGCGTGCACGTTTTTCGGCGAGTATTTTGGCATAACGGTCGCGACGTTCTTCTTCGCGATCATGACGAAGATTGACGATTTCTATATCCGAAATATCCAATTGCAGGGATTGTGCCAGTTTCTCGATCCGCTCGTCGTTACCCAACAATATCGGGATACAAATACCTTCCGTTTTGGCCGTTCCGGCGGCTTTCAACATCTGTTCGTGACTTCCTTCGGCAAAAACCACACGTTTGGGATTTTGTTTTGCTGTTTCGGTAAGTCGGCGAACCAATTTATTGTCATAACCCATCAAATCCCGTAATTTTAACGTATAGGTTTCCCAATCGTTAATGGGTCTCTTGGCAATGCCCGACTCCATGGCGGCTTTGGCTACGGCGGGCGCTACTTCGGTAAGCAGGCGCGGATCTACGGGCTTCGGAATAAGATAATCGCGACCGAACGATAAACGTTTGATACCGTAGGCCGCATTTACGACGTCCGGCACAGTTTGCTTTGCCAAATCGGCGATGGCTTTCACCGCAGCCACTTTCATCTCTTCATTGATTTTACTTGCGCGAACGTCCAATGCTCCGCGGAATATGTAAGGGAATCCCAATACATTGTTGATTTGGTTGGGATAATCGGAACGTCCGGTGGCGAAAATCAAATCGGGACGCGATTCTTGGGCCTCGGCATAGGAAATTTCGGGGTTGGGATTGGCCAAAGCGAAAACAATCGGGTTTTCGCTCATGGTACGAACCATTTCCTTGGTGAGTACGTCGGCAACGGAAAGTCCCACGAACACATCGGCTCCGACTACGGCTTCTTCCAACGTTTTGATATTTCTGTCGGTAGCGAAGAACTTTTTGGATTCGTTCAAATCGGTACGATTTACGGAAATAACGCCCTTGCTGTCGCACATCACGACATTTTCTTTTCGGGCGCCCAACCGCATGTAAAGCTTCGTACAGGAATTGGCCGATGCTCCGGCACCATTCACCACGATTTTGACGTTTTCGATATTTTTGCCCGCGATTTCGAGTGCGTTGACAAGCCCTGCAGCCGAAATAATGGCCGTTCCGTGTTGATCGTCGTGCATTACCGGAATGTCCAATTCTTCTTTCAAGCGATTTTCGATTTCGAAACATTCGGGCGCTTTGATGTCTTCCAGATTAATGCCGCCGAATGTCGGAGCAATGCCTTTGACGATTTGGATAAACTTTTCGGGATCTTTTTCGTCAATTTCGATGTCGAACACATCGATGCCCGCAAATATTTTGAACAACAAACCTTTGCCTTCCATTACCGGTTTGCCCGACAAGGCGCCGATGTCGCCCAATCCCAAAACCGCCGTTCCGTTGGAAATTACGGCGACCAAATTTCCCTTGGCGGTATAATCGTATGCAGTTTCGGAATTTTTTTCGATTTCGAGACAAGGTTCCGCTACGCCGGGGGAATACGCCAAGGATAAATCACGTTGGGTACTGTGAGGTTTTGTCGGAATGACCTCTATTTTTCCGGGCCTGCCTTCCGAATGATATTTTAAGGCGGCCTCTCTGATTGTTTTTGCCATACAAATGATGTTTTAAAAATGGAGACAAAGGTAGGTGAAAATTATGCATCTCGGCTAAGTAGCGAAAATAAAAACACAACGAAAAAAGCCGGTTTTATACCGGCTTTTACTTACTTTATTTTTAATTTTTTATTTGCGTTTGCTCAACACGTCTTTTTCGTATTTGGCAATGTCGGCAATGCATTGCAAGCCGGAAGGAACGTTATTGGTCATGCAGAAATAATCCCAAACGGCATTCCAAGGCAGAATTTTGCATTCTTCAAGTAAAGCCAGGCGTTCGAACCATTGTCCCGAATCTTCGTATTTGCGCAATTTGGCAAGCGGCTCGAGCAATGCGAACATAAATGCCTTTTGCGTGGAACGAGCGCCGATGACGTATGCACCGATGCGGTTGATGGAAGCGTCGAAGAAATCGAGACCGAGGTGTACGCGTTTCAAAGCGTCCATGCGTACGATTTCTTGAGCAAAATTAAGCATGGCGTCGTCGAGGATCACCACATGATCGCTGTCCCAACGTACGCCGCGGCTGACGTGGAACATCAATTCGTCGGAGAACAACAACAGAGACGAAATTTTGTCCGATACCGATTCGGTGGGATGGAAATGTCCCATATCCAAAGTGATCATTTGGTTGCGCGAAATGCCGTAACCCATGTAAAATTCGTGAGAACCGACCACGTACGATTCGCTGCCGATGCCGAAAAGTTTGCATTCGATGCAATCTTTCATGCTTTTGTATTTCTTTTCGAAAATTTTATCCAGCGAGTCGCGCAGATTTTTGCGGTAAGCGTAACGATCTACGGTGATATCCTTCGATCCGTCGGGCGCCCAAATATTATGAATACAGGTAGTATCAAGTTCTTTACCCATATATTCGCTTATTTTGCGGCTACGATCGACATGTTCGATCCAAAAATCGCGGATGGCTTTGTCTTTCTGCGACAACGTAAAACCGTCGGCTGCTTTGGAGTGGGAGAAAAGCGTACAGTTGAAATCGAGTTTCAAGCCGTTTTTCTTTGCCCAATCGACCCAGCTTTTGAAATGTTTGGGTTCGATTTTGTCGCGATCGACGAATTTTCCGCCGAAATCGCCGTAAATGGCATGCAGGCTTACACGATGTTTTCCGGGAAGCAACGAAGTGGCTTTTACCAAGTCGGCTTGTGCTTCTTCGATGGTGCGCGCCCGTCCGGGATAATTACCCGTAGCGGCAATACCGCCCGACAATCCGCCTTCGGGATTTTCGAAACCCAACACATCGTCGGTTTGCCAGCAATGCAAACTCAACGAAATGCTTTCCAATAATTTCAACGCTTTATCGGTATCTACGCCCAATGCGGCGTATTGTTCTTTTGCGACTTCGTATGCCGCTTTTACTGCTGATTCTTTCATGATGTTATTGATTAATTATTTGGTAAGTTCTTAATTAGGAGAAAAAATTGACCAACTGCGGGAAGATGATCGATATGACAAGGATGGCCAAGCCGATGATCAGTACCGTAATAGTTGTCGATCCGGCTCCCTTCCATTCTTTGAGAATAATGCCCCAAACATTGCTGAGAATTACGTTCAGCGACATCAGAATACTCCATGAAAAAGCCATCATGACGCTGCCCGGTTCGAAGAAGCTGATACCCATTCCCAAAGCGAAAAATTGCGAGTACCATAAAATACCGGCCAATGCGCAAAACAATAAATTGTTGGCCAGCACATTGCCGGGAACGGAGAAATATTGTTTTCCGGTGCCGTTTTTCACGTTGTTGTAGATGCAGAAGATGGCATTGGTACAAAAACCGCCGACGGTTACCAACAATGTTACGGGGTTTTGAGCCAACAAGTCCTTTACGCCCAAAGCCAATGCTTTTGCTTTAATGGGTGCACCGGCATCGAGGCCCAAGCTGAAACAAGCGCTCATCACGCCGGCCAAAAGTGCAATCAAAATACCTTTTTTCAATGCGAAGTCCTTTACGGCTTTCCGTTTTTCTTCTTCGCTCATGTTTTTGTCTCTCAAGCTTCCGGCGTATCCGATGACGGCAATACCGGCAATGGCGATAGAAACGCTGATTAAAAGGATTAACCCGTCACCGTGGAAAAGATCTTGTCCTTTCAATAAAGCCGGAATAATGGTTCCGAACGCAGAACAGGTTCCCAAAGCGAGCGATTGTCCCATTGCCACGCCGAGGTAGCGCATACTCAAACCGAACGTTAATCCGCCGATGCCCCAAAGAGCGCCGTATCCCATAACTTTCCATGCAACCATTACTCCGTTCGCATCGGTTGTTGCCAAAATTTCGCCCAACGAACCGCCTGCCGGTATCGATATCAATGCGCCTATGTAAGGAAACAACAACCAAGCAAAAATGCCTTGCGTCAGCCAAAAGCATTCCCAAGCCCAATCCTTCACTTTTTTGATGGGAACATACGAACTCGATTGTCCGAAACTCCCTAACGTAATGATGAGTAAACCTATAAGTGTATTCATAATGTGTGATTAAATTTTTACGTTTTACTTTTCCGAAAGTACACAAAGAAAGTCAAAATATTGTCGAGGACTGCAACCGAATCGCAAAAATTTACGCAATCGATTGCGTTAAGTCAATTTTTACGTTTGCCGAAATTTACTCGGACCCGGTTTCGCAACAAATTGCGGTTTTGCGTTTCGCAAAATCAAATGCGGAATGCACAGTTTTGTCGTTTATTTCATCCCGAATCGTTCTTTTGTATCAACAACATGGCAATAAAAATTTGAGACGCGAAATATGCGGAAAGAATCAAACTGTCGACACTATCGTATCCCGCAAATACGTTTAAAGGAATTTGTCGGTTTTTTTGAGATTTAAAAAAAAATCAAAGTTAACGATTTACTTCAACACAATCGGATATGTCGGTTGGTAAAATTCCGGCTCCTCAACAGACAACTTTTTATTTCTTTTTACGTTCTTTATTCATGCTTTTTCTATTGTAATTTCGGATATTAATCCCTTTCTTTGGACTCATTTTTCCGTCATGAACATACAGCAGAAAGTTAAAAATACGATTGTTCAGGTGAAACACTTTGTCACCGACGAGGTGTGGAGTGTGCGTTTGGATGATTACCCACCGCGTATTGCGCTTCTTCTGAAGTATTTGCGCGTTATTTTGGTCGCCTTTCGCCGTTTTGGTGAGGATAAAGTGCAATTGAGAGCATCGGGACTTACTTTTTATTCTTTGTTGGCGTTGGTTCCCATCTTGGCAATGGGTTTCGGTATAGCTAAAGGTTTCGGGTTCGATAAGGATTTGGAACAAAAGCTGATCGATAATTTCAAGGGCCAAGAAGATGTGCTTAATTGGCTGATTTCTTTTGCACATTCCGCGCTCGAAAATACCAAAGGCGGATTGATTGCGGGAGTGGGTTTGGCGGTCTTATTTTGGACGGTCATGAAGATGTTGGGAAATATCGAAAGTTCGTTCAACGATATTTGGCAAATTAAGAAGCAACGATCATACGTTCGTAAATTCACGGATTATATATCCCTAATGTTGGTGGCACCCATTCTGATTATCTTGGCAAGCAGCGGTAATGTATTTGTTGCCACGCAGTTAAGTAATATTTCCGCCGATATTGACATCATCAATTTGAATCCTTTCGTTGTTTTCTTGATGAAACTGTTCCCGTATCTCATGATATGGTTGTTGTTTACGTTGTTGTACATGATCATGCCCAATACCAAAGTATCGTTTACTTCGGCATTGATGGCGGGTATTTTGGCCGGAACCGCTTTTCAGGTAGCTCAATGGTTGTACATTGATGCACAGGTCGGCATGTCGCGAAACAATGCCATTTACGGAAGTTTTGCCGCCTTGCCTTTGCTGTTGATTTGGATGCAAGTAAGTTGGTTGATCGTTTTGTTGGGCGCGGAGGTTTCGTTTGCCAATCAAAATATCGATCTTTACGAATTGGAGAACGAATCGTTGCAGATCAGTTCATATGCACATCGGGCTTACAATATATTGTTGTTGGAACGGATTGTTCGGCGTTTCATTGACGGAAAAAAACCGTTGACCGCGCCGGAAATGGCCAAGAAAATGAGATTACCGATACGTCTGGTACGAATGGTTATGGCGGATTTACTGGCGGGAAACCTCATATCCGAAGTTTGGACCCAATACGACAAGGTAAGGGCGTATATGCCGGCCAGAGATGTGAAGCAATATACACTGAAATTCGTGGTGGAATCATTGGACAAAAGCGGGAATAATCGTATTTTGAACAAACCTGCGGACGAATTGAAAAAGGTATTGCATATTCAAGAAAGTTTTCTGCATGCAATAAATTTAGCGCCCGAAAATATTCTGATACAGAACTTGCCGGAATTTAACATGAATAAAGACGAAACACAAGTTTCAAAATGATGCGGAGTCGGATAATCATAAGTGCGTTTTTTGTTTTGTTTTTTTGTGTTGTCGTATCCGCACAAGTAAAAAATCAACGCGATGCGGCGGGTAAAAAACAGGGTTATTGGGAGGCGGTTGATCGAAACGGACGTTTGGTATATTCCGGTTATTTTAAGGATGATAAACCAGTCGGCGAGATGAAACGTTATTATCCCGGAGGCGAAGTGCGGGTTATCATGAAATATGCCGATAAGAGTGATAAATCGCGTGCCGAATTTTTTTGGCAAAATGGCGAAATCGCCGCCAAAGGTAATTATACGGGGACCAAACGTGACAGTGTATGGCTTTATTACAGCTACTACACCAAAACGATATCATATCGTGCGGAATATGCCAAAGGCCTGCGAAACGGGAAATCGCAAAATTTCTATCCCAACGGTAAAGTTGCCGAAGAGATTTCGTGGACCAACGACGAAAAAAACGGCCCTTGTTTGCAATATTTCGAGGACGGTCAACTGAAATCGACGGTCGGCTACAAGAATGATAAGTCGGAAGGGAAATATACGGTCTATTATCCCGACGGCAAAAAGGAAACGGAAGGAAGTTATCGGAACGATCTGCCCGACGGAAAATGGGTGCACTACAATCATGACGGTACCGAAGCATCCGTTGTCGAGTATGTTGATGGTAAAATTGCCAATCTCAACCAAGTAGAAGCGGCCGAACAAGAATTTTTCAAAAAAATAGAAGCGCAAAAAGATCGAATCAAAGAACCTACCGTTGAAGATATGATGCGCGAGGCCAAAACGATCGAAAACCGATAGACGGGGTCTGCAAAAACCGGAAACATGAATATTTGGTTGGATGCTTTTTTTACTTTTTTCCGCATAGGTTTGTTTACCATCGGCGGGGGATATGCCATGATTCCGTTGGTACAGAAAGAAGTGGTGGACAACAAAAAATGGCTCGATAAAAAGGAATTTTTCGATGCCTTGGCCGTTGCGCAATCCACCCCGGGCGTATTGGCCGTTAACATTGCCATATTTGTGGGATACAAATTACGCAAGGTAAAAGGAAGTATTGTTACTTCTTTGGGCGCCATATTGCCCTCGTTTATCATTATCTTGTTGATTGCGATTTATTTTAGAGGTATGGAGCATAATCCCGTAGTTGAGCGGATATTTAAAGGAATACGTCCCGCCGTTGTCGCTTTGATCGCCGTTCCGGTATTCAACACGGCCAAACAAGCCAAGATTACCGTTCGAACGGTTTGGATTCCGATTGTTGCCGCCTTGTTGATTTGGTTGCTCGGCGTGTCACCTGTATTTATCATACTGGCGGCCGGTATCGGCGGCATCATATACGGAAAAATCGAAAAGCGGCAAGAAATAAAGAATAAAAACAAAAACGACAAATCGGTTGTTTAACCTGCAATTCTCTGTTGTTCGCGATTTGTAACCCGTACTTGATTTATGATATACTTCCAATTGCTTCTCACCTATTTGCGCATCGGACTTTTCGGGTTCGGCGGGGGGTATGCCATGTTATCGCTGATTCAAGATGAGGTAGTTGTCAATCATCAATGGCTTACCTTGAGCGAGTTTACCGATATCGTTGCCATCTCGCAAATGACGCCCGGCCCGATCGGTATCAACAGCGCCACTTATATCGGTTATGTGGTAACGGGTAATGTTTGGGGATCAATTATTGCCACGTTTGCCGTGTGTTTGCCGTCTTTTATCATCATGCTGTTGGCCTGCAAGTTTTTTGTCAAATTTAAGAATAACTTTTACATTGAAGCGGCCATGTCGGGCCTACGACCCGCGGTTATCGGGTTGATTGCCGCCGCCGCGTTGCTGTTGGCCAATAAAGAAAACTTTGCCGACTACAAGAGCATTATTATTTTTCTCGCATCCTTCCTTTTGGTTTGGTTTTTGAAATTACATCCGATTATTATGATTTTGATTGCCGGCGCTGCGGGATTGGTATTTTATTGAAATAAATTCAATTTGTTTTATTTTTGCATCATCAAGTTTTACGAATTTTCGAAATTAAACTCAAGTCGCGAAGATTCGAATAAACTTTTTGCAAAACCTTGTTGTTTTTGTTTCATAACTTATTAAAATCGCATTGTATGAAATGGTTAAATGAATTTAAAGCGTTCGCCATGCGCGGTAATGTATTGGACATGGCTATCGGTATCATCATCGGCGGAGCTTTCGGAAAAATCGTATCCTCGTTGGTATCCGACGTGATTATGCCGCCCATCGGGTTGTTGGTCGGCGGTGTTAATTTCACCGAATGGAAAATCAATTTGCATCAAGCCGTCATTGAAGCGGGACAGGTGATAAAACCTGCGGTTACGCTCAATATCGGCACATTTTTACAAACGGTATTTGATTTTATCATTATTGCTTTTTCCGTTTTCTTGATGGTGAAGGCCGTTAATCGATTCAATCAAAAGAAAGAAGCAGCCCCGGCGCCTCCTGCGGAACCCTCGAAAGAAGAAGCCCTTTTGACCGAGATTCGCGATATTTTAAAAACCAATGCCAAATAAAATTGCAGGAATAGCTTGAAATTGTTGCACTTATTGTAATAATGAAAAAATGTCTGATAACATGCCGATTATCAGACATTTTTTATTGCATTGTTTTTTGACGGCGGTTAGATCATTTTTATGATCCGGTGTGCCATCCGGATGGTTCTTCCGCTTTACAAACAATAAAATTTGTATGATTTTTGTGCATACTTCCATTACACACAAACCGAAATGTGATGAAAATAACGCCCGTAAAAACGCCAAAAACCGAATTATCCGAAAGTGCCTTGATTGGTAATATTCGAAAAATTGCTTATTTTGATAAGCAAAAATATGTATATTTGCATATCGAAATAAACAAAATGTCATGGATACATTATTTGAAAGACATAGTCGACAAATTGCCCACACTTCTTTGGATTTTACGCGCGGGTTAATGGATAAAATCAATTGGAATGCTCGATTAATCGGAATACGAGGTGCAAGAGGTATCGGTAAAACTACTTTATTGCTGCAATACATTAAGAAATATTTGCCCGGTGATCTTTCCGTGCTTTATGTCAGCTTGGACAATATTTGGTGTACGGAGAATAAATTGGTTGATTTGGCTGACGCTTTTGCAAAAAGGGGCGGACAATACCTGTTTTTGGACGAGGTGCATAAATATCCCGATTGGTCTCGGGAAATAAAAAATATTTATGACGACTATCCTCAATTGAAAGTTGTTTTTACCGGCTCATCATTGTTGGAGATTTTAAATGCTCGTGCCGATTTGAGCCGGCGGGCAATTGTATACGAAATGCAAGGGCTTTCTTTTCGCGAATATCTGAATATGACGCAAAAGAAAAACTTGAGCATATATTCTTTGGAGGAAATTCTTGAAAATCACTTAAACATATCCGGTAAAGTTTTATCGGAATTGAAACCCTTTCAACATTTCGATACCTATTTAAAGATCGGATATTATCCGTTTTTTCAAGAAATTCCGGAATTGTACTATACCCGTTTGGAGGAGGTGATCAACATGATTTTGGAAATCGAATTGCCCCAACTTCGAGGTGTCGACATTTCTTATATACCCAAGATCAAACAGTTGTTGTTGATCACTGCCGAGTCTGTTCCTTTTATTCCGAACGTAACGAAGTTGAGCGAACGAATCGGGATTAATCGGAACACGTTTACATCCTATCTCCGTTTTTTACAGGAAACCAAATTGATTTCACTGCTGTATCGCGATATTTCGGGAATTACCAAGTTGCAAAAGCCCGACAAATTGTATCTCGACAATACGAATCTAATTTATGCGCTTAGTCCCGACAATGCGAATTTTGGAAATGTCAGGGAAACTTTTTTTCTGAATCAGTTCAAATATGCGCATCGGATAGAGTATCCCGAACAAGGAGATTTTTTTGTCGACGAAAAATATATGTTCGAAATCGGTGGAAAATCCAAAACCGATCGACAAATTTCGGAAACAAAAAATGCATTTGTCGCATACGACGGCGTAGAATATGGTTACGGAAATAGGATTCCTTTATGGATGTTCGGATTTCTGTATTAGGGTGTGTTAACGCATAATTTCATATCTTTGCAAAAAATGAAAATATGAAATTAACGGAAGAACAATATGAT
>JAVBNP010000186.1:0-10159 GCA_031551455.1 Bacteroidales bacterium
CGCAACGGATTGAACGTAAAGGGTTGGAACACATACGATGTGATCAATTTAAAATACGAAGGACAAATAGTTTGTACGAAAAGATAATTTTTAAAAACAAGTATTTAAGAATTCAATTATAGATATTAAGAGAATAAAAAATAACGTCATGGAAAATATGCCTCAATATGTAGCCGCGATCGATGTCGGCACCACGAAAATCGTAACCCTTTTGGGGAAACGCAACGAGAATAAGAAATTGGAGATTGTCGGGTTTACCCGTTCCGACTCGAAAGGTATTCGGCGCGGCGAAGTGCTGAATCCCGAGGAAGCGTCGAACGTGATCAAAGACACCATCATCGATTTGCAGAAGCGGACGGGGGTTCTTTTTTCCGAAGTATTTGTCGGCATTGCGGGACAGCACATCCGCATCGTGAAAAGCCGCAATTACATCAATCGCCCTTCGTACGACGACAGCATCACTGCCAAGGACATCGAGCAATTGAAGCACGATGCCAACAACATCGCTTTGGAGGAAGGCAAGGAGATTATCCACATTCTGCCCCAAAGTTATATTGTGGACAACGAAACGGATATTTTCAATCCGATCGGGATGCTCGGCAAACGCTTGGAAGCCAATTTCAACATCGTGGTCGGCAATATCGATTCGATCAAGCGCATCAGAAAATGCGTTCATCAAAGCAGTTTGACCATCAAGGAAATCAGTCTAGAACCGTTGGCTTCGGCCGATGCCGTGCTTTATGACGAAGAACGCGAATCGGGCGTGGCGTTGGTGGATATCGGCGGCGGCACCACCGATGTGGCTGTTTTCTACGAAGATGTTCTGCGGCATTCGGCAGTCATTCCGTTCGGCGGTTACGTGGTGACCAAGGATATTAAAGATGCCTGCGGATTAGGCGAACATGTGGCCGAAGAAGTGAAAGTGCAATTCGGCGTGGCGCTGAGCGAAGCAGCCGAAGAAAACAAGGTGATCGTGATTCCCGCCAAGGTTCCGGGGCGCGAACCGAAAGAGATTTCCATCCGCAATTTGGCGCACATCATCCAATCGCGCATGGAAGAAATCATCGACGCGATCATGTTCCACATCGAAAATTCGGGTTGCGCCGATAAGTTAGGTTCCGGAATCGTGATCACCGGCGGCGGAGCGATGCTTCGGAATTTGAAGCAGTTGTTCCATTACCGCACGGGCATGGATGTTCGCATCGGTTATCCGGGCGAGCATTTGGCCGGCGAATCGGAAAACATCAACGAGCCGTGTTACTCAACCGGCGTCGGTTTGCTGATGAAAGGTTTCGAGTATATGGACGAACATCCGGAAGAGTTTATCGTTTCTGTTCCGAAAGATAAGCCCAAAACCGACGAAAAACCGATTATCACGGGCGAAACGATCGTTTTGGACGAAGATGAAGATGATGACGACGATCGGGAAGAACCGGTTCGGAAGAAAGAAAAGAAAGAAAAAGTTAAAAAGTCGGGAAAAGGTATTTCCATAGAGACCTTCAAAGAAAGACTCGAAAGATACTTTTCGTTAGACCCCGACAGCAGTAATATGTAGAAGTTACGGGTTGCATGCGGTGAAATTTCGCATGTAACCCGCACTTGTATTTTGTATATGAATCGATCCGTCAAAGAAATATATCAATCACTGAAAGGCAACCTCTATTTCCAATTGATCAAGAGGATATTGGTGATCTTTTTTTTGTATGCCTTATGTCGTTTGGTTTTCTTCATCTTCAATTTTGATCTGTATAAAGATCGTACGCTCAGCCAAATTTTGACCATGTTTGCGGGCGGTCTGCGATTTGATACAACGGCAATTTTATATACCAATTCGTTGTATATTCTCATGTTTTTGATACCGTTCAAGTTTCGGTACAATCGAATATATCAAATCATGGGGAAATCTCTTTATCTTGTTATTAACGGCATTGCTTTAGCGGCAAATTGCATAGACATTGTCTATTTCCGTTTTACGATGCGGCGGTCGACATTTGATGTCTTCAAGGAATTTGAGGGAAATACCAATATTGACAAAATATTTGCTCATGCATTTATTGATTATTGGCCGATATTGTTATTTTTTATCGGTATTATTGTGTTAATGGTATTGTTTTACGGATCTCGTGTCGACAAATCATCCATTCGCATTCAAAATCAACGAATTTATTATTGGACATGCTCGGGGGCATGTTTGCTCGGGATATTTATTATTATTTTCGGAATACGGGGTTCCTTTAAGGAACATGTTCATCCGTTGGCGATGACTGATGCCGGGGCTTATGCTGTTACCGCCATTGATATGCCTTTGATTCAGAATACTCCCTTTGCTGCCATCACTAATATTCCCAAAAAAGGAATTACGCCGCTTGTTTTCTTTGAAGATCAACAAGAACTCGAACAAATTTATACGCCAATTCATCGTCCCGTTCCGAATGGACCATTTACCGGGGAAAATGTGATGTTGATCATTTTGGAAGGATTCAGTCGAGAACTTGTCGGAAGTTTGAATCCGCAACTCGAAAACGGACAGTATAAGGGGTATACTCCCTTTCTCGATTCATTGGTTTATAATGGCAGAGCATTCTTACATGCATATGCCAACGGTCGGGGATCCATTGATGCCATGCCATCCGCATTATTGGGTATTCCTGCCATATCCGGACAGTTTACTCTTTCAAAATATGTGAACAATATGATTAACTCGGTGCCTGCCATGTTGCGTAAAAAAGGCTACGAAACGGCTTTTTTCACCGGACAACCTACCGGTACCATGGGATTTGCTCCTTTCAGTAATTTGATAGGATTCAATTACGCTTACGAAATGGAAGAGTACGGTAATAATATCGATTTTGACGGAACGTGGGGGATATGGGATGAAGAATTTTTGCAGTTTACCGCAAAAACGATTAATCGATTTCCGGAACCATTTTTTGCAACTGTTTTTACGGTTACTTCTCATCATCCCTTTCCGATACCCGGAAAATATAAAGAAAGATTTCTTCCCGAACCGGCAGTTTGGCACAGGTCATTCCGCTATACGGATCATGCCCTGCGACAATTTTTCAAAACCGCTTCCAAAGAGCCGTGGTATAACAATACGCTGTTTATTTTGATGGCCGATCATGCGGGAGATGTTGTTCGGCCGGAATATAAAACATCTGCCGAAGCTTTTGCCATTCCCATTATATTCTTTCGTCCCGACGGTAGTCTCAAAAGTTTGGAAGATCAAGTTGTGCAACAATTGGATATCATGCCGACCTTGTTATCATATCTCAACTATGATCAACCGTACGTTTCTTTCGGGTTCGATCTCAATCAAGACAAGGATCATTTCGCGGTGAATTATCTAAACGGAATTTACCAAATTTATCGAGGTGATTATCTGCTCACTTTCGACGGTACTAAAACCATCGGATTGTATGATATTAGAAAAGATATCTTTATGGAGCATGACCTTGTCGGGACGCTTCCCGAAATACAGGCCGAAGCGGAACTGAAAATAAAAGCGTTTTTGCAACAATATACCACTCGAATGGTTGAAAACAGATTAACTGTAAATTCCGAATGAGTTACATCAAGCGAATACACGAATTTCTGAAAGGCAACCTCTATTTTCAATTGGTCAAGAGGATATTGGTGATATACCTCTTGTACACGCTGTGCCGTTTGGTGTTTTATTGGTATAATCACGACTTGTACGGCGAACGGACGTTCGGGCAGTTGGCTACCGCTTTTACCGGCGGTTTACTTTTCGATACCACGGCGATATTTTACACTAACGTTTTATTTATTCTCATGTTTTTGGTGCCGTTCAAATTTCGTTACCATCAAACGTATCAAACGGTCGGAAAATATTTGTATTTTATCACTAACGGCATTACGTTGGCTGCCAATAGCATGGATATCGTATATTTCCGTTTTACGATGAGACGCACCACTTTCGACATTTTCAGGGAGTTTTCGCGTGGTGAAAAGGTGGGCAATATCTTGATAAAAGGAATGATTGACAATTGGTATCTCGTATTGTTTTTCATTGCCTTGATCGTCATTATGGTGATTTGTTACGGTCCCCGATTGCAACGATCATCCATTCGTATCAAGAACAATAAAATATATTATCCCGTTTGTTTTGCGGTAATGGCTTTGGGAATAGGAATCATGATCGTCGGTTTTCGGGGAGGAATTCGTCACAGTGTACGTCCGATTACGTTAAGTAATGCCGGAGAGTATGCTCACGAAGCCATCGATGTTCCGTTGGTGTTGAACACGCCATTTTCATTATACAAAACCATTGAACATAAAGGGATCGCTCCTTTGCGTTATTTCGACGACGAGCAAACCATGGAACGGATTTACACACCGATACATCAACCCGACGATACCGTCACATTCAATAACATGAACGTCATGGTGATTGTTCTCGAAAGTTTCGGTAAGGAGCATTGGGGATTTTTTAACAAACATTTGGATAACGGCAGGTATAAAGGTTATACGCCTTTTCTCGATTCGTTGGCTAACGAAAGCCTTACTTTCGAATATTCCTATGCCAACGGGGGAAAGTCGATCGATGCATTGGTATCGACATTGGCGAGTATTCCCGCCATTCCCGAGCCTTTTGTATTGTCGCCGCATTTCGATAATACGCTTCGGGCATTGCCCCAATTGTTGAAAGAAAAAGGATATCAAACCGCCTTTTTTTGCGGACAACCGAACGGAGCTATGGGATTTTGGGCATTTTGTAAGATGATCGGCGTCGAACAATATTTCGGAATGAACGAATACGGAAATAATGCCGATTATGACGGGATGTGGGGTATTTGGGACGAAGAATTTCTTCAATATACGGCGCGTACCATGTCGACATTGCAAGAACCTTTTTTTACCGCTGTTTTTACGTTAAGTTCGCATCATCCGTTCAAAGTGCCCGAACGTTACGAAAATGTTTTTGAATCGGGAGTGTTGCCCATACATAAGTGTATCCGTTATTCGGATTATTCATTGAAACGTTTTTTTGCGACGGCATCGAAGCAACCGTGGTACAACAACACCTTATTTGTTTTGGCGGCCGATCATCCCAACGGTATCGTTCACGACGAATATAAAACCACACCCGAGATGTTTGCCGTGCCGATTGTTTTTTATAAACCCGACGGCAGTTTGAAAAAATACGAACGAAAAACGGCCCAACAAATCGATATCATGCCGACCGTTTTGGGTTATTTGAATTATGATCACCCGTATTTTGCATTTGGATTCGATGTCAATAAAACTTCCGACCGATTTGTGTTTAATTATACCAACGGTTTTTATCAATTGTATACCAATGAATACGTTTTGGTATTTGACGGCATGAAAACCATCGGGTTGTACAAAATACATTCCGATATGTCCGATAATTTGACAGGAAAATTACCGGAAGTTCAAAATGAATTGGAAATGAAAGCGAAAGCTTTTCTTCAACAATATACCACCCGTATGGTGGAAAATAAATTAACCGTAAATCCTTAAAAACAAATAGTTATGGTAGCAGACGATTTATTCATCGAATGGCCCGAAAACCGATCATCCATCATTAAAGTTGTCGGAGTGGGCGGCGGCGGCGGAAATGCCGTGACATACATGTACCAACAAGGTATTCACAATGTCAATTTCATGATATGCAATACCGATGCACAAGCATTGGAAAAGAGTCCGGTTCCCGTAAAAATACAGTTGGGTAAGCATAAAACCGAAGGTTTGGGTGCAGGAAACAAGCCCGAAGTGGGACGCGAAGCCGCGTTGGATTCGTTGGATGAAATTCGTGAAGTGTTGGATACGGGTACAAAAATGGTGTTCGTTACTGCCGGGATGGGCGGCGGAACGGGTACGGGCGCAGCGCCCGTGATTGCTCGAATAGCCAAAGAATTGGGTATCCTCACGGTGGCGATTGTTACCATTCCGTTTCGTTTCGAAGGTGAACAACGATTTAAACAAGCGCTCGAGGGAATTAAAGAATTGAAGGATCACGTGGATTCATTACTGATTATCAACAACGAGAAATTGCGTGAAATGTACGGTAATCTGAAAATCAGAGACGCTTTCTCTAAGGCTGATAACGTATTGACCATGGCGGCCAAAGGTATTGCCGAGTTAATTACCCTGCCGGGCGATGTAAACGTAGATTTTGCCGATGTGAGCACCATTATGACCGGCGGCGGAATCACTGTAATGGGTTCTGCGACGGCAACGGGTGAAAATCGCGCTCGCGAAGCCGTCGAAGCCGCATTGAATTCGCCGTTGCTCAACAATAACGATATTACCGGAGCGCGTCGTATCTTGTTGAATATCACATCGGGTACGGGTGAAAATGAAGTGACGATGGATGAATTGATCGAAATTACGGATTATGTTACCCGTTCGGCCAAAAATGCATCGATGATTTGGGGTACCGGCAACGACGAAAATCTCGGCGATGCGGTATGTGTTACCGTGGTGGCAACCGATTTTCCGACAAATTGTTTCCCCGAGTTGGGTATCGTGAATAAACCCAAAAGGGAAGAAGTGCAATTGCCGGATAACGGATCTGTAAAAACAATGGTTGAAATTTCAACCAACAAATCGGAAGAGGTTCAATCGGCGGGAGCAACCAAATTTGAGATACGCGAAAAGCCGACTTCCACACAAAGCAAAATCGAATGGAGCATATCGACGGAAACAACGATTGAACCGTTGGAACGTCCTCATTCTGTACCCTCCATTATCGATGAAAATCTCAATATCGAAGAATTGGAAAATACGCCGGCGTATATTCGGAAAAAGATTAAAATAGATAATCAAACGCCGGGTGCCGAAAAAGAAGTGTCGAAATATACGCTTGGTTCCGACGAAAACAATACCATACGCTTGAGAGACAATAATTCGTATTTATACGACGTGGTGGACTAAACGTTTTGAAACGTATATAAAAGGGGTTATCCGAAATTTTTCGGATAACCCCTTTTGCTTGTGTAAATGTCTGTAAATTGGTTCGTATCACTGCATGATTACGGTAAAAGTCGGTTTTGTTTTTGTACAATAAGCCTACTCAAGTTTAGCCTCGCTGAGTTCGCAAGCTCGGTCCAAAAACTTGATAAGTTTCGGACGGCTTTATTTGTTATTATTTATCTTATCGAATCCGACCTTGTTAGGGACGAAATCAAAATCATATATACTGTTATGCCGTTTGGCGGCAACCGGAATTTAATGTTTTCCGACCGCCGCCATCACACACAGGTAACCAAACCGTTAATTTATTGCCGGTTTCCCGGTTAGAATCGATACACTAAGGATAACAAAACGGAAGAATTTGATAATCCGTAATTGAATCCCGATATATCGGTCTTCACCTCATCTCCGTTATTGGTATAATAGTTTTTTGAAACAGACTTTCCTATTTCATACCTAAAATAAGGCAATAATTCCGCACCTATGATGAGGTGATCATTTAATTCATAATTTAACCCAAAGACAAGATTAATACCCGGATGAAATGTCTTTTGTTTGGAATAATTATTATAATAATTATCTGTTTTATCTTCATGCTCCGATTTTTGATATGCATAAGAAAATGATAAATCCGCACCGAATCTTAATTCCAATTTTTTAACAATGTCTTTACGGAATTCTTTTCCTATACCAATACCAAATCCGAAGCCGTTATACTTATCATCAGATACATTAGAGTCCCTGTCGGACTTACCTCCCGACATGTACAAGGTGGTAAATCTCCATAACGATTTGTTTGTTCCGGTTTTAAAAGTTAATCCGAAATTATCCAGATTACTAAAAACTATTCCGATCTCCTTTTGCTTTTCACTCTCTTGCGCTTTCATAAATATCGGCAGAGAAAGACCGATGAAAACGATTAAATACTTTTTCATATTTTTAAAATTTAATTGATTCATATAAAATTTATTGATAAACGGGCCGGTTACATAAAATTTTGTTCCCGCAAATAATCACAACATATCGGACAACCAAGAATCTGCGTAAATCTGTGCAATCTGCGGGAAATTAAGGATTTTCACCACATTAATACGACATGAAAGGTTTCGGTGCCGGGGCGGAGTTGTGTGTTGAAATCGGAATATGTTATATAGAATCCGATTTCGCCCACGGTGAAATCAAAATCGTATGTTTGAGTCCAGAGGAATTCTTTTCCGTTAGCGGCACCTTCTCCCAAATGCAGCACGTACGGCATTCCGTTCTTTATCCCTTTTTCGATCTCGATGTAGGCAATTACCGAGCCCCATTTATATACGAATTCGGAAAGCTTGTTTAATGGCTTGTAGACGTAGAAATAAGAATTCAAATCTCCCGGATTTCCTTTCAGTTTCCATTCGTTTTCATTGATGGTGTAAGATGTTGCATACCAGTTAACGCCTTCACCGTCTTGTCCCGGTTCACCCGGCAATCCCGGTACTCCTCTCGGCCCTTCGCGTCCTTCGGGACCCATCGGCCCTTCACATGCCGTTATGATGAATAATGCGACGAGTATAAAAAATAGTGACCTTTTCATGACTTTTATATTTAAGATTAATTTATCGGTTCTGAGAATATTGTTATGTTTTGTTTCGGGTTAGCGCCGCTGACGAGCTCCCGCTTCTTGTCTTTCACGGTTTGCACGTTCTTGTGATTCTTGTTGTTGACGCCGTGATTCCGTTTCTCTACGTTCGCGATCGGCTCGTGCTCGTACTTCCGCTTCTTGTCTTTCACGATTTGCTCGTTCTTGTGCTTCCTGTTGTTGGCGCCGCGATTCGACGTCTCTACGTTCACGATCGGCTCTTTCCCGAGCTTCCGTTTCCTGTCTTTCACGATTAGCACGCTCTTGTGCTTCTTGTTGTTGGCGTCGTGATTCGGCATCTCTACGTTCACGATCGGCTCGTTCTCGTGCTTCCGGTTCTTGTCTCTCACGCTTTGCGCGTTCCTGTGCTTCTTGTTGTTGTCGTTGTACTTCGGCATCTCTGCGTTCACGATCAACTCGTTCCCGAGCTTCCGTTTCTTCTCTTTCCCTGTTTGCACGCTTCCAATCTTCCATTTCACGTCTTTCACGATCGGCACGCTCTTGAGCTTCCTGTTGTTGACGTTGTGATTCGGCATCTCTACGTTCGCGATCGACTCGTTCTCGTGCTTCCGCTTCTTGTCTTTCGCGGGTTATGCGTTCTTGTGCTGCCAACTGTTGACGTTGTGATTCGGCATCTCTCCGTTCGCGATCAACTCTTTCTCGTACTTCTGCTTCTTGTCTTTCGCGGTTTATCCGTTCTTGTGCTGCTAACTGTTGACGTTGTGATTCGGTTTCTCTGCGTTCACGGTCGACTCGTTCTCGAGTTTCCTTTTCTTGTCTTTCGCGGATTACGCGTTCTTGCGCTGCCTGTTGTTGACGTTGGCTTTCCGTTTCCCTGCGTTCGCGATTGACTTGTTCTTGTGCTGCTTGGCGATGTATTTCCGTTTCGCGTCTTTCCCGTTCTTGTCCGATCATGGTCCTATTATTTAAGACTTCTTTCCTCGAATGATCATTAACGGGGGATCTTTCGGATGTCCGGATCGGTTCGGCAAACTGCGGCCTTACGGGATCGGGAAGATTCGGTCTTTTTGAATCCCTGTGATTTTCCGGAGGCATGGGAGGATCGGGCTTATGAGGCGGTTTATGCGGAGGTAAGGGCGGGTTGGGCCTGTAAGGCGGTTGAGGTTTAATCCACGGAGGACAATAATACGGAGGCCGATATGCATCAACAAAATAATAACTGTCGTAGTAATAGAAGGAGTAATCATATAGATAATGCGTATAATAATAATTGTTGGTATAATAGTATGAAGGGGAATCATCAAAATAACCGTTATCCGCATCGGCAATATATTGGTTTATAACGGTGTAATCACCTTCTTTAAGATTGATAGGTGCAGAAATGGGAACAAGCGGATTAAATCCCAAGTCGATGGGCGGCTCGGATCTGTTTAAAGCAATTTTAACGGATGGTACAGGCTCACTCTCGGGAGTATTTATCCGAGGCGTGTTGATGCCAAGTTTCGGCGGGTCCGGAACCGCTTTTTTTAAACTCGTTGCGTGGGGTGACTCGGCCATAAGCAAAGCGTCGAGTTTTACGTCGTAGGGTTGTGCTTCCGAAGGCTTGTTTAAGGTTTT
>JAVBNP010000100.1:0-25016 GCA_031551455.1 Bacteroidales bacterium
CAAAAGATTTATTTGCCGGATTTGAAATAGGCGTCTACCCGGTGTTTCACGTTGGTCCGAATTTCTATCCAAAACAAATTGTAATCCAATATATGCAGATTTTTCACTTGTTCCATGCGACTATCGTTCATGCTCGGAAGCGATACCCAAAGGATTTTTGCAGATGCCTCGATGGCAGCGCCGGTGCTGCCGGGATTGAACATCTTGCAATTAACCACAATTCCGTTGTCCGGCTTTTTGAAGACCTCACCCGTTGCATCCGTCCACGTGAGCGGGTTGATGCACTGCGAGTTTCCTTCCTCCTGTTTCACCAAGTAAGGGATTACTCCTTCCCGGTAGCTCCTCCATCCAACAAAACCGCCAATTGCATCCGCTGTCGTGCTCAAACGAATATTTTTGAAAGCATCTATCGGAATTTGGTGCCCGACAAGGTAGGCGCAGACCAATTGAGATTGTAACGGCTTGCCGTCGAAATAATCCTGCAACAAACGTATCGCATGAAGGGTTCCTTGGCTGTGGGAAGCAATAATGACGGGTCGTCCCTTATGCTCGTTTTTCAGGTAATATTCAAATGCCATCTTGATGTCGCTGTATGCAAGATCGAATGCTTTTTGTGCCGGTTCGCTTTTCGGAGCAAAAAACGCTTTGATGCTTGCTTGGCGGTAACGCGGGGCAAACACGCGGCAACTGCCGTTAAAAACGGTGACTTGGTTTAGGAGAACGCGTGTATCTGTTCCGGCGTTGACATGCGAATCCATGAGGTCGGCATTCCAAGCCAAATTCTTTATCGACGACAGAAATTCTTTACGTCCTGCGGTCATGTCGAACATACCTTCGTCATTATCTTCCGCCCCGACGTAAGTGGTCGGGTGTATGAAAAACACGTCGGCCAAATCCGTTCTTGTTTTATCTTTCAGGAAACCGGGAATACTGTCCGACATATCTTTCTTGTGAGGCGACGCTGCCCAATAGTACAAATTGCCGTAATCGGGGCCGATTCCGGTTTCCGATCGGGCAGCACAGAATGCCGACAATATCGACAACATGAAATAGAGTGTTGCCTTTTTCATTTATTTGAGTTTTATAATTTTGATAACAAAATCGTTCGGTGAACGGAAAATCATTCCGGTGTATTTTTCATAACAATAAACCGCGAAGTTTGGTTTAATTGCCAAGAGTATCATAACATTTATACTAACTTTGCTTCAAATGACCATATAAACCTTAACGATGAAAAGCCATAGTATATGTGGCAAGCGTGTCTTCACGCAGGAATACCCGTTACTTAGCGCGACGGTACGGGAATATTTAGTGAAGTGCTTCGATATGCCTGTCACGCGTTGTTGTGTTAAAAGCTATAAAACAAAAGAGTTTGAGAATGCGATGCACGACCGGTATTGCCCCGATTGCTGCAAGTTGCCCGTCTATATGGATATCGGTAACAACGGAATGGTATATATCTGTCACAACTTATGATTTTCAAATTGACAAAATAATGCGGGTATTCTTCATCGTTCGAATACCCGCATTCAAGGTAAACCATCAGCGATTTTCTTTGCGTTTCTTTACTTCTTCAACCAACTTTGAAAAAGATTTATCTCTCCTCCGTTTTTCATGTTCGGCGGTGGTAAAGTGCCACGCTTCCTTTCGCAACTTGAGATAACTTTCGTGCACTTCCCGCGACAGCATACCGTCGTTTACGGCTTGTATGACGGCACAACCGGGTTCGCCGGTATGCGTACAATCCGCAAAACGGCACGATTCGGAATAATTCGAAATACCCGACATCTCGGCTAATGTTTCGGGATTATCAACAGCCAAGCCGAATTCGCGGACGCCCGGTGTGTCGATTAGAATACCCGAACCGTTCATCAGTACCATTTCCCGACGGGTCGAAGTGTGCCGTCCTTTTCCTGTGGACAGGCTTATATCGGACGTAAGCAGCACTGATTCTTCGCAAAGCGCATTAATCAAGGAGCTTTTCCCGACTCCCGACGAGCCGATAAATACAACCGTTTCGCCTTCCGATATGGATTCCCGTAATTGAAGAATCGTTTCGGGGTGATGAATACTTGTAAAAAATACGGGCATTTGACGGACGATGTGTTTAATCGGTTCGTCTATTTTTCGGCGGTCAAAACCTAAATCGGCTTTATTGAGAACCAATACGGGGTTGATATTTTCTTCCAATATTTGAACCATAAAACGTTCTGCCCTGCGGACGTTGAAATTATCGTCAAGACTTTGCACGATAAATGCTTTATCGACATACGAAGCAATGGCTTGTTTGTCGACGACTGTTCCGCTTTTCTTGCGGTACAGTGTTCGCTCACGTGGCAGTATATCGACAATAATTCCTTTGTCTTCGTCAACCGGTTGAAAAATAACCCAATCGCCCGTACAAGGCAGTTCAAAGTCCGATTTTCCGTACATCATGTTTCCCGTTAGTTCACATTGAACCGGTCCGTTTTCGGAAATAACTTCGTAACATGTCCGGTGCACTATAGATACTCGTCCGTGAGCCGGTGTTTTATATATCGATTTTTGTTTTAGTTGGTTCAACCGATCATTCCAACCATAATTATTTAAATGAATCATTGTGCTATCTTTTTTGCGATGTAAAATACATAGCCGTAGAATTCTTTATACTTGCGGTATATTTCCGCATCATAACGTTGAAACGCTACGAATTCTTCGGCGGTTTTATTTCCCGCATATTTATCAAGAAACATCTCCCGGGCTCGAATCAATGGAGTAAAATAATGCTCCGTCCAGCAATTTGTAGGCAGAATAAAGGCAGCAACGGGCATATATCCCGCTTTTTGCACTTGGGCTACTTTATTGGGAATCGTATCCATTTCCGGAAAATGCGGCATACAGTAATGCTCGATTTCCACCGGGCGTTTCTCGGTAAACCACGAGCTTTCGGTAACGGCAATATATCCTCCCGGTTTCAGAAACTTACGCCAATCGCTCAGCCCCCGTTCAAAACCGATATTATAAATTGCTCCTTCGCACCAGATCAGGTCTAACTCCTCATTCCGGAAAGGAAGATCGTCCATTGAACGGACAATACCCTTCACTCTATCTTGAAGATTCAGCTTCCCGGCATTACTGTTGAACCGGTCAATAAATGCCGGAAAAAGGTCGAAACCCATAATATGTCCCGGTGCATGCTGTGCCAATATCATGGTCTGACCGCCTGTTCCGCAACCGATGTCGGCGATAAGGGATTTGTCGGTAAGATTATCTATAAAACTCAATGCCTTGAGAGTTACTTCGGGACTTCCGGGCCCTTGCCGTTCTGTATTTAAAAAGAATTCACGGATTAAATTGAAATCGAATTCGTGAATGGTTGTTATTTTTTCGTTACTCATTGTTTTAATATATTTTGCATACACGGAAAGCAACAATGCTTTCAATCATTGTACGCAGATTAAAAAACTAAAATTATAATAATAGAAAAACTACTCTCAAAAGGAGTTATCCGAGAGCGAACGAAAGGACAATCTGTACAGGAAATACAGATTGTTTACAACACCAAATCCGATTTATGTAAAGTCGTTAACATACCGCAAAGATACATAAATTATTATCTTCGCGACAAAGTTACTTGAAACGATGTAACCCAAAGCAGGCGAAAGAAGTTCGCTCGTTTCTTTATTGTTACCCGGTGCTCTTTTTCTTTCCGATGAATATCTGTTATTCAACGGATAAAGATTGAATTATTTGCAGCTATACGGGATCAGCATTTTCCCGATGATAACATGTAAAATCAAAAGCAGAGAAACCTAAAGTCTGATTTTATATAAGTTTCGAGCTGCTTAACATTTCTTGCGGTTTTTATTTATCCCATCCTCTTTTACGAAACAATGCTACGTCTGCAATTATCGCCGAAATAATGAGCATATAGTCTTGGTAGACGCCAAAATTCATGGCAGCGCTTAAACCGATGATTGCCCAGAGTGTAGGAATAATGACAAGATAAACGGGGAATTTACGGTTTGTCAGCATGAAAAATCCGAAAGTAACGATGGTGGAAGGACACGGCAATCCCAAAGAAATAATCCTTTCAAAAGAATTTTCCGTCAGGTAACCGATGACCGGATAAATGAACATTCCGAAAAGAATAAAAAAGTATCCCAGCTTATCTTTTATCTGCGAGGAATAGGAGAAAACTAAATTTCCGTTCAAGGCATTCATGATGATGAGTATGCCTTCAATGATAAATAACCCGCCGAACACATAGGCGGCTTTGTTGATTTCGGTAAAGAATAAAATATGATAAACCAAACCGATCCAAACCCAAATCAATCCGAGTATACCACCGATGATTTTATTTTTTGACGGCAACCGGGTATGGAGCACAACCAATAAAAATATACCCAACAGCAGGATTACCATTTGACTCGGAAAAATGGTCGTATTGTATTTTTCAAATATTTCGAAAAATTGCTCGGTGGTGAAAGGAGTTTTCATTTGTCGAATTTATTATACGGGTTTTATTCTGATCCTGCAATCATGACCGGCAGCGCCTATTTCCCGTTGTCTATAAAACAAATTGTGATATCCTATTGTTATTTTTTAGGCTGATTTAGAAGTCTGAAATACAGTGTTTTTCAGAATAGAGCACAATGTAACTTTTGTGCAGCCTTATTGAAATGCAATTCATCCGCCAATACATTGGAATAACGAAAAACGTCTCTATTCATAATTAAAAAGTATCAATCAGAGCTTATTGTTGTATCAAAGGTATTGTAACTTTGTCACAAAATAAAGAGAATTATAAAATTTACCGGTCATGTTTATAGTAGTACTTACTTATCAAAAGGCTTTGAACGAAGTCGACCACCATTTGGAAGCTCACAAACAATATTTAGAAAAATTCTACCGGGCGGGTAACTTTATCGCGTCGGGCAGGCAAAATCCACGGACAGGCGGTGTTATCCTTTGCAAGGCTCGCAATCGGCAAGAGGTTGAGAACATTGTTTCGCAAGATTCGTTTTATTCCCACCAAATAGCAAGTTACCAAATTATAGAATTTGAGCCGAGTAAATATTGTGATGAGGTTTTGAAGAATTATTTTTGATTTTTAAACGTAAATGATGAAACAATTAATTGCATGTTGCGGATTGGATTGCGAAAGTTGCGATGCTCGTATAGCCACTGTCGAAAATGATAATGAATTAAGAGAAAAAACCGCCCAAAAGTGGCGTGTAATGAACAATGCACCGGAGATTACGGCGGCAACCATAAATTGTATGGGTTGCCGTGCAGACGGAGCGAAATTTGCGTATTGCAGCGATTATTGCGAAATCCGCAAATGTGTGCATGAAAAAGGATTTATTACCTGCGGTGACTGTAACGAATTGGATAATTGCTTGATAGTTGGTGCTGTTTTTCAACATGCTCCTGGCGCAAAAGAAAATCTTCTACCGTAGGCAATTCAATTTTGACGGACATATAGAAGTATGGAGCAATGTCGCAAACGGTATAACCCATACCTTTGTACCCATAAATTGGTTCAATCCGCTATGATATATATCGAAACTTCACGTTTATTATTGAGAAATTGGAAAGGGGAAGATATTCAGCCTTTTGCCGATATCAACGGTGATCCGCATGTGATGAAATATTTTTTGAAACCATTGACGGAAAAGGAGTCGCTGGATTTCTACAACAGAATGCGGGATGAATTTGCCCGATGCGGATACGGGCTATATGCCGTTGAAAAGAAAGAAGACGGCGCATTTATAGGATATACGGGTTTTCATCATATTCCGTTTGATGTTGATTTTGCGCCGGGAGTCGAAATCGGATGGCGAATAAAATATGAAGAATGGAATAAGGGATATGCTACCGAGGCGGCAAAAGCGTGTCTTTTATATGCAAAAAAGCATCTTCCGTTCAACGTAGTTTGGTCGTTCACGTCACTGCCCAATAAAAGTTCCGAAAGGGTCATGCAGAAAATCGGGATGACAAAAGAGAAAGAATTTCCGCATCCGGCAGTACCGAACGATCATCCGCTGAAAGATCATGTTCTTTATAAAATACTTTTGCGAGAAATAGATTTTAGAAATGTAACCGAATAAATCAACATATGGAATCCAAGAAAGCATTAATGATCATCGACATTCAAAACGATTATTTTGAAGGCGGAGCAAACACTTTGGTCGGCAGTTTGGAAGCAAGCTTGAATGCAAAAACATTGTTGAACGATTTCCGCAGCAAATCGTTGCCGGTAATTCATATTCAACACTTTTCGCCCCGTCCCGGTTCCACGTTCTTTATTCCCGGCACACACGGAGCGGAAATTCACGAAAATGTCAAACCCGTTAAGGGGGAAAAAGTGATTGCAAAGAATTTCCCGAACAGTTTTCGTGAAACGGATTTGCTTGATTACCTAAATGCAAATAGTATTACCGATTTGGTGATTTGTGGCATGATGACCCACATGTGCGTGGATGCTGCCACACGAGCGGCAAAAGATTTCGGATTTTCCTGTATGGTAATCGGTGATGCCTGCGCTACGCGCGATTTGGAAATTCAAGGGAAAACCGTATCCGCAAACGAAGTACAAAAAGCATTTCTGGCTGCTTTGAACTATTTTTATTCGACAGTAAAAGATACCCGGGAATATTTGGCTGAACAATAAAGAAAAATAAATAGACAAACTATTTCCCGATAAATCCGGTTTTTTACATCCGGAAATTAACTCATCGTCCAATATACGAAGCGGCAACTATGTATATAGTTATCCTAATCCGGGCGTGTTGAGGCTTTCTCTACGGCATTGAATTACTATACCCTTTACTGCCACAGAGTTTAATTAATAAATTTATTAATTATTATTTTGCCGCGCTTTACGGAAACGTGTCGGTTGAAAAGAATAACGTGCTTTATCTGAGTTTGAAACATTCATAAACCTTTTGGCCGGAAACTTGTTGTATTTAAATACGATATTGTTTATCGTTACACCTAAATCTCTGATAAAAAATAATATGAAAGCAAGTTTTTTTTCTGTAGTCGTCATTTCGGCTTTTATTGCAGGTATTTTGTTTGTTTCCTGCAACTCGGCAAAAAAGAATGACATCAACAGTCTGCCTCCCGAACGGATCCGGGCGTTGACCGCACAAGCATACATTTTCAGTTACCCGCTGATCATGAATTATGCCACCATGTACAAACAGGCCGGCAACCCGAATGCTCCCGAATACGTGGGCGGTTTCGGGAAGTTCCGTCATTACGGTTTTGCATCTTCCGATAACAAAGATATTGTGAGCCCCAACAACGACACGCCTTACTCGTGGGCATGGGTGGATTTGCGCAGTGAACCGTGGGTGCTTGTGATGCCGCCGGTGGACGCTAATCGTTATTATACTTCGCAGTGGGACGACCTTTGGGGATATGTGCTCGACAGTCCCGGCTCTGTTATTGACGGACAAGAGGGTGGCGCATACTTGGTTGCACCTTCCGATTGGAAAGGTAATGCGCCGGAAGGTATTAAAAGAGTGATTCGCGGCGAGTCCTATTTCCTCGGAACGCTTACCCGTACCGGAGCCGACGGGCCGGAAGACCTTGCCAACGTACAAAAAGTACAGGCCGGTTACCAACTGATGCCTTTGCACGAGTACCTGAACCAACCTGCGCCGCAAGCGGCAAAAAACATCAATTGGACTCCTTTTGTTCCGGGTGATGAAAAGACAATCGTCGCTTTCAAATACGTGAATTTCGCCTTGCCGCTTACCATTCCCAATGAATCGGATAAACCCGTATTGGATAGTATGGCCGTGCTTGGCATTGCACCCGGTATGCTTTGGGATACCGCAAAATTTACGCCTGCTGTCAAAAATGCGATCAAAGCAGGTATCGCCGACGCAATGAAGAAATTGCTCGCCTACGAAGCCAAAATTACGGCAGGCGGACAGTTATTCAATACGCGTGAAGCACTGAAAACCGACTACATGGACCGGACACTCGGCGTATATGCCGGGATTTTCGGGAATTATGCATCGCAAGCGGCCTATCTTGCATGGCATAAGGATACGGACGGAAATCCGATAAATACGGCAAATGCAAGTTACAAATTGACATTCAAAAAGGGAGAAACACCTCCGAATAAGTACTTCTGGTCGATAACAATGTATAATATGCCGCAACGCTTTCTGGTGGCCAATCCGCTTAATCGTTACTCCATCGGCAGTCGCAGCAAGCAGTTAAAGACTAACCCGGATGGCAGTATCGATATTTATATCTCAAAAACTTCGCCGGGCAAGGCGTTGGAAAGCAACTGGCTTCCCGCACCCGACGGTGAACCGTTTATTATCATGCGGGTATACGGGCCGGGCAAAACCGTGCAGGACGGCGCATATCAATTGCCGCAAATGACAAAAATGAAGTAAAAAAGAATGTCCTCGGATGTATAACTTCCGAGGCGTTTTTTTATTTCACCTTTGGGGCGCGTTATATTTTCTTCAGTCGGTATTTTTCTTTCAAGACTTGTTTCTTCTCCTCATCCAAAGATTTGATATATCCCTTCCAACCGGGACAGAAATTAATGTGCCAACGCCAAAATCTGCCAATCAAGGATTTGGGCGCCTTGTCATATTTCGCCCGTATCGGGCAGTCTTCACAATTATGTTGTGCCATGCATATTACGCGTTTGAATGTGATGACAAAGATACGATTTAAACCGACCGGACGACACTCTCCGGTAAACGGAAGACGACTTGCCACCGGGTTGTGAGGCAAAGCGCGGCAGCGTGTTTCATATCAACATTTGCGCCGGATACCCGATTTATTTTTCACATGTTTGCGGAGGGTAAATCTTTCAAAGGCCGTTTTTAATCCGTACTTTTGCAAGAGTTTATAAAGTGTTGCAGCAATGAAAACAATCACCGAACGTATCTGGCAAGCGCTTAGAGATGCCGTCGACGAAAAAACGTTAAGTACATCGCATAAGTTCTTCAAGGAAGGCGAGCACGCGAAGGTTTACGGCGTAGGGATGGCGACTGTCGGTAGAATTGCCAAAGAATTTTTCGTCGAAATTAAAAGTATGCCGAAATCTCAAATCTTCGATTTATGCGAAGACCTGTGGCAGTCGGGATATTTGGAAGAAGCGGTTGTCGCCTGCGAGTGGTCGTATGCGCTTCGCAAGCAATATGAGCCGAGCGATTTCGAAACGTTCGAGCGGTGGATTGAAAATTACGTGGATAATTGGGCTTCGTGCGATACCTTGTGCAATCACACCGTCGGTGAATTTGTCGAAAAGTATCCAGAATATATTTCCCGACTGAAAGACACGGCAACATCCGGTAACCGCTGGATGCGACGTGCTGCCGCCGTTACACTGATTATTCCCGCCCGTAAAGGATTGTTTTTGGATGATATTTTTCAAATCGCAACAACGTTACTTCACGATCAAGACGATTTGGTGCAGAAGGGTTACGGTTGGATGCTCAAAGCGGCAAGTCAAGCGCACCAAAAAGAAGTTTTCGATTTTGTGATGAAGCATAAAGCCACGATGCCGCGAACTGCCCTTCGATACGCCATTGAAAAAATGCCGCCGGAGATGAGGGCCGAGGCGATGAAGAAATAATTGAATGAGCAAAGCAATCGTAAATTATACAATATCGGGGATATCGAAATCGGAATATCCCGAAATAATGCAGGTTTGGGAAGCATCGGTCAGAGCGACCCATCATTTTTTGAAGGAAGAAGATATTTTGTTTTTCGGAAAACTGATTCCCGAAAAATATCTTGATGCCGTGCGACTGTATGCCGTTCGTGATGCAGATAATCGGATTCTCGGTTTTTCGGGTGTGTCGGACGACAGCATCGAAATGTTGTTCATCCGGCCCGAAGCCCGCGGAAAAGGAATCGGCGCCGCTTTATTGAATTTTGCCGTTACCGAATTGCATTTGCGAAAAGTGGATGTAAATGAACAGAATGAACAAGCCGTCGGTTTTTATTCCCGCATGGGATTTGTCGTTGTCGGCCGTTCCGAGCGCGACGGAACGGGAAAGCCTTATCCGATTTTACATTTGGAGATAAAGCCGTGATACGTAAATTTCATACGGCAGATACCGATTCGGTGGTCAAAATTTGGTTGGATGCGTCCGTCATCGCCCACAATTTTATTGAAGCAAGTTATTGGCAAAGCAGAATCGACGACATGCGGAATATCTATCTGCCTTCCGCCATGACGTTTGTATATGAAGACTCCGGAAAAATCATCGGATTTATTTCGATAGTTGAAAATTTCATTGCCGCGGTGTTCGTATCCCCCGAAGAACAAGGAAAAGGTATCGGCAAACGGTTGATGGATTTTGTAAAACAAACGCACAAGACGTTGGAATTGACGGTTTACAAAGAGAACGAACGTTCGGTGGAATTTTACAAGAAACAGGAGTTTAAAATAATACGCGAAAGTATTGATGAATTTACCGGACACGCCGAATTATTGATGAAGTTTGTGAAAGAAGAATGAATGCAAGTTCTTTTTTCGGACGGTTTCCTTTGCGAAAATATTTCGAGAAAAAACGAATATATATATCAGAGGTCGTTTACATTTTTAATTTGTCCTTACAGGACGTCGATTTGAGAGGAAATTTTCTGTCCCGAGGCGTTGCCATCGGACTGAAATAAGTTAGCCTTTCAGGCTAACGTGCTTTTGATAATCGGGCTGAAAGCCCGGGTTAATTCAGCCCGATGGCAACGCCTCGGGAGACCAAGCGATACAAAATTTTGACACGCCGGAGGTGCAGTTTAATTAAATCGAAAAGCAAAATTTAAACACTCCCTCAATCGAGGAGTAATGTTTTGTATTGTCCCGGCAGCAACTCCGACGATTCCTTTAAAAGTTTCTTCGTAATGATTGTTTTATTTCGATTCAGAAAATCAAACGTTTGTTGCGGACATTTCTTGCCGATTTCCCTCAATGCCCATCCTACGGCTTTTGATACGACTTGTTCTTTGTCGGACAACAGGTTTCGGCAAACAACAAACGTTTCTTCGGGATATTGATGTCCGCCGTGGTTCATATTGGCGACCGTTGCGGCGGCAAATCTTCGTTTCCATTTATCGGATGATTTCGAAAGGCTTAATAATTTATCCGTCAAGGTCGGATTATTGACAATCATCGGTGCAACAATATTACTCGAAAGCTGGTCGCATGTTTCCCAATTATCGACATGATACAGCCAACCGTCTATTTTGTCCCACGAAACGGTACGAAATTCTTTTTTGTAAAGCGACATCAAGAAAATCGCAAACAGAATATCTTCCCTGCATTCATCGACAAAAAGAGAATCCGCCATATCGCAAACCAAATCAAAATCGGGTTTATTGTCCGTTTTATACGACTTGGCAATTTGGCGTATTTTGGGAACCGTAACTCCGATACATTTGCTTCCGGATGTCAATCGCAGTATTTTTTCTTTCGTCGGTTCGTCTGACGATTCCGATAAAAGATGTCTGATTTCGTTGATGTATTTATCTTTATGATTCATGCTGCCGATCGGTTTTTATATCTTTTTTTGTTGGCAAGAACGATTAGGATTTTTCATTTTTTAATGACTTGCTTTGTTCTATTCATCGCTATTTTTAGCATAAGCAAATCCGAACCCTTTTGCTTGGCGCTCGTCTTGAAGTTTTCCCCACGGCTCCCAACCTTTCTCGCGCAAAACAGCATTGTCGTGTTTAAGCATAGGGTAGTCTTCAAAAAATTCCGTAAAATACTCGCAAGGATAACTTTCGCACAATGCGCACATTTCAACATTTTTCTCTTTTGCACATAGTCTGATTTTGCAGGTCGGATTTCCACTTCTCTCCTTACACGAGATACATACACCTTCAAGGGACACACCTTTCAGAAATGACCAAAATTTTTCGCCGTCGGGAAAGGACGACATAATTTCGTCAAATCCCAACTTCTTCATTTCCTCATACAAAACTTTTGCTGCAGGTTCAACTTTCACCTTCACCGCACAATTTTCGCAGTAAAGACCGCAGTAACAAGTATATTTTTCCATATTCTTCAATCTTCTATCTACAAAATATTTTAACATTCAATTCATTATCTACCGCGCTGTCGCCTGTCAAATTTTCGATATTGCCTGTCATAATTGCAGCATGTCATTTCCGTCAAAAGTAACAAAAGGGTTGTACGCTACTTCCCAATAATAACCATCAGGATCGGCAAAATAAGCGTGGTAACCGCCCCAAAAGACTTTTTGAGGTTCTTTGGTAACGATTGCTCCCACTTTGCGAGCTAACTCAATAGTATCGCGAACTTCCTGTTCGCTTTTTACATTGTATGCCAAAGTTATTCCGCTAAATCCCTTTGCTATTTCGGGTGGATTTGTTTCACTGATGTCCTGTGCCAATAAATCTAACGGATACAATTCAAATTTTGTCCCAAAAGTATCGAAAAAAATAACTTTCGGACAATCTTCCGTTTCTTTGGTACGGAACCCCAAGCCTTCGCGATAAAACTTTACCGACTTTTGCATATCTCTCACTCCGAGAGCAATAATGCTGATTCTATTCATTTTGCAATCAATTTTATGTCCTTGCCGGACGATTTACATTTTGTTTAATTCAATTTCTATTTCATTGTCGCTCGCTGACTGCCAATGTTCCTGCGGCTGCTTATCAATATTTGTCGTCATCTTTTATTTTTATATTTGTCAAATTCAGAAGAAATAAGCAAATATCTCTTATTTCTTTACTTGTCCAATTGGTGTTATGGGCTTTAAATTTATTAGATGTTTTCTTCTCAAGAGTCCAAGTGGCACCATCGTTCATGAATATGTATTTTTCGTTTGCTAAATTATCAAAATTGGATTTTTCCACAAGATCTAAGAATGTTTTCCACGTATTTGTGTTTAACTTCTTTTTACCAGACTTTTTTAATCCTTTTGGTTCATAACCTCCAGCACCTTTACCAACTTTCCAATATAACATTGTTTCATTATTGACATTTTCAATTCGTATTGCTATTGGATTGTGAAAACTCCTAAGCCACGTAAATCTGTAAATTGTTTTGTCTTCTTTCAACTCTTTATTAAAAAGGCAATCTTCCTTTAAATCTGTTAATTGAATTTCAAGCCATTCCGCTGTTCTCTTTCCCGATTCAATTTCAAAAAGATAATCAACAGTATTGTCACATTGCCAGTCTTCGCTCAGATTAGCAAAATACCAAGAAGGGAAAAAGCATTGGTTAAAGTTATCGTCAGCATTTTTGGGAACTTCGCTATTTTCGAGTATGTTAAGATAGCATTCAACTTGTCTTATGGGATAATAGATAATATCTTTTTCAGATGTGTTTAAATTCCAAAGCCTATAAAAATATTTCAACGCACTGTCGGCCGGGTGTTCAAATGTTGATAATTTAATCTCCTTCTCTTTTTTAGCAAAAGTAGTATCAACAAAAGCATCATCTGACTCAAAGCCGAACATCCAATCTTTTTCTTTTTCTAACGGATAGATGAAATCTTTATAATAGGTTTCAGCCAATTTGAAAATTACTGATAAGTCCGAATCGTTTATTTGAAGTGCTCGATTTAGATATTTAATTTTTTGACTGTTATAAATATCCCTTTGACGAAAATCATATTCCGACCAAAGCAATTCTGTTCTCAATAGATACGGCTCTGTATTGTTCGGATACTTTTCAATCAAGTTGTCAAAATATACTGAAACTGAATCTATTTTTCTGTCATCATAATATCGGCAAATATACTCTGTCGCTTGATAATTGAATGGGTCTAATTCTTGAAGTTTTTTTGCAATATTAATTTTATCTTCATATTTTTCAGAACTACGATGCCAAGACAAATCATATTCCAACTCTTTGACTGTCTGTCCGAAAGCTGAAATAGATAGAAGTAATAATATTACGTTTAAATAAATTGCTTTCATAAAGTTACAAATTTCATTTTTCCAATCAATTGTATTTTTCTCACTTGATAATCACACACCACTGTTTGGCAAATAGCTGCTAATTATATTATAGCTGTCTTCAATACGTTTTAGATACAGCAAACACCCAATTTGGAATGCTTGCTGTACCTATTTTTTGAAATCATTTTGCCGAATAACTTGCACTTACACCGAAATGTCAGTGTAAGTGCACATCTATACTATTCCGTTTTCAAAGGTGTGAAAAATTCAATCAGATTTTCTTCAGGGTCTCGCAAATGAACAACCCGCATTCCCCAATCGGGCATATCTATCGGTTGATTAATAAATTGAATGTCTTTCTTTAAAAATGCTTGATACGTCTCATCCACATTTTCTACCTCAAAGGATATCATTGACTTTTCGCGGCAGCCGGTGGGCTGGTCTTTGTCTGCATTACCGACTGCGGGAACCATAAAATCGGACACAAATATGGCTAATCCTTCGATACCTTCCGCTACTTTGAAGGAAGCATAACAACCGTTTTCATCGCCCCAAAGCGGGTCCAAACCAAGTTGCTCGGTGTAAAATTTGAAGCATTTTTTGTAGTCTTTGACTAACAGCCTTACATTATTGAATTTCATATCTCTATTTTTAAGGGATTTATAATGCTGCAAAGTTATGGGATATACTCATCGCCGTAAGCATAAAAAATCGACTTTCTTTGCCGGAAATCGTTTGGCGTATCGCCCGTCAGTAACTTGAAATCTTTAGAGAGATGCGTATGGTCGTAATATCCGCATTCTACGGCAATCGTCAGCAGGTCTTTGTGCGGATACTTTTGCATACATTGTAAGGCGTTTTTAAACCGGAATATTTTTGCAAACATTTTGGGGCTGACTCCAATCACGGATTTGAATTTACGTTCGAAATGCCGTTGGCAAAGGCAAACATCGGAGGCGACATCGGCAAGGGATAATCGTCCTTTTGCAAGGCTGATCAGATCAACGGCGCGGATTATCTGCCTGTCGGCGTGGTACAACCGCGAAAACCGGTTTAGAAGGCAACTATTCGTATGCGCTACTATTTCCGCCACGGATTGTTTTTCGGGCAATGCTTCATAAAATGATTTGTCGAACGAGGTTTCAACCAATGACAATTCCACGCTTCGGTCGGTAAGTTCTTCCATCGAAACGCGGGTAAAGGCTGTGATTCCGGCAGGTTGGAAGCGGATACCGAACATTTGCATGGATTCCGGGTAATCTACTTCGAGAAAGCTTGTCGTCATCCCGAAAAGCCGGGCATCGGAAGTTCCCCTTGTTCTATCGAATTTAAAAATAATATCGGTACAACCGTCGGGAAAAACCTTCGGTGTCACTTCGCTGCTCACGAAACTGCTTGCCGACCAATAGTTTTTCACCCAAGGGATTAATCGTGTGTCGGGGTTATATTCTTGATAATAATACACTTTATTGTTTATCTGCAAATTTCTGGTGTTTTGAAAGTCTGACAATCATTTTTGCTATTCTGTCCACTTTCGTTTGTTCCGTTTTTCCGGAATATATCCACTTGACGTATTGGTGTTGCTCGCTTTCGTTAAGCGAATTAAAGAATTTCAATGCTTCGGCGTCGTCTTGTAGGCAGAACAATAATTCTTCGGGAATTTCCAACGGGTCGTTATCGGGATATAAAATGACGTGGACATAATCGCCTGCTTCCTTTTTAATTTTCTTTCGGATATCGGCCTTTACCGATAGAAATACTTGTCCCGTATCTTTCAGAAAAGGCATTAATCGGTAATCGCTGATTGCAAAGCCGTCGATACTTCCTTTTACTTTTACCCAACCAAACGGGGTATTTTTGTCGGGCAGAATTTCGGGGATAATCGTATATGTCCAACCTCCATGTCCGGGAAATTTTTCAAGCAGATATTTTTTATCTACCAACGGTTTTTCATTCATGGCGTATATTGTTTTGATTTTCAGCATGTATAAAGTTCAATTCCCTCAAAAATTGTATTTGCGATTTACATGGGCTTCAGATTTTTATTTAATCGTTCGATGATCCATGATAGGCGTTTAATTCGCCCCGTGTCCGTTTTGGCATCAAGATATGCCCGTGTGTATGTCTTTTTGATAGACGGAGACATTCTTTGAAAATTCGTATATGCCGGTTCATGTTCTCTCAATAAATCGGATAAAATTTTTATTTGTTCATCCGTGACGATTAGCGGATTAGGCGCGTCCCATTGGCCGTTTTCCCGAGCTTCCTTTATTTTTGCTCTGCCGGAATCGGTCATTATTCCCTGCTTTTCGAGCGTTTCAACTAACGCTTTGTTTTTATCGGACCACTTACTGTTTTTCCTGCGCCCGGAAAAATATTTTATGTAAGTTTTATCGTCTAAACTTTGCATTTGTCCGTCGATCCAGCCAAAACAAAGGGCTTCTTCAAGCGCCTCGCTTGCCTTTATTGTTTTTTGCCCGCCCGGTTTTCCGAACAGCAGCCAAACACCGGCACTTGACAGGCAATTGTCATGCAACCAATTTCTAAATTCATCACGCGAAGTAAATAACAAATGTTCGGTCATCGGGGAGTGAAAATTTTTTAACTGAGGGTTCGATATTTTCTAAGGAAAATTACCATGCAAACGAGTCCGCAAATAGATAGTGCGGTTGCCAATCCATCAAAAAAGCCGATAGTGAATTCGTTGATTTCAAAAAAACGTGATACCATATTTTTTATCGTCAATATTACCGAACCACTGAGCATCAGCAAAATAATTGGCAGTAATAACTTCCTTTTTGATATTAAATTCATGAGAATATTTTTTGAAGTTTATTTTGTTTTGAAAATTTGTTCGAAAAAATAGATGTAACTTGTATAAATATAAAAGTCAGCACCTTACGTTTTTGCGTTTAAAACCCAAACGATTTTTATCTTTTGCTTTTTGAATGGCTTCCGCGGCAACGGGAACGGTAACCGGTCCCTTCTCGGTGCTTACTTTCACTTTTCCGATTTTTTCGGCGGCTTTCATTGCTTCTTCGTGAAGCGGAAGATAGGACACGCCAACCGCAATAACAAAGCCGTTCATGGTGTAACGGGCTCTGTTCGGTTGTTCGTGAATGGTGTTTGCGGCAATATTCAGCATCGTTCGGATTTTTTCCGGGTCGAATTCACTGTCGGGACGCGAACCCAAAAGCCACTCGTAGCAAGCCCATCCTGCCGACATGCGAAGCTCTTCGCCGCTTTTTATCCAACGGTCGGCAACGGTTTGCGCAAAATCGGTTTCGGCAAGACTTACCGCCACCACGTAATCGGACAACATGAAAAAATAAGCGGCATTCATCCAACGGTCGAAATCGGCCTCCGTCATCACTTTCGGGTCGGCAATCATTCCCGCAAAATACATGGCATCGTAATTTCCTGTCGCATAAAGTTGTTCGGCAAGCGCTTGGTTCCGTTTTATCTTTTTCGCCAACGGCCTCATAGCCATTGTGGGAACACCCCAATGCGGTTCGCGTACGCCGTGCGCCCGGTAAATTTTCTTGGTTTGTTCGGTAGCAAGTGATTCCAATTCGTGCATTACTTCTCCAAAAGTCATCATTTTATCTTCTTAATATTGTTATGCAAATATACGATTTAAAACCGGCCGGCAACCGAAAATTAACCCGGTAATTCCCTTGTCGTTAGAGCTTGTCCGGACACCTTTAGGTATGGTATTAAAATAATCCGCAGTGTTGTGCGGCAACACTAATTTTTGGATGAAGCATAAAGCGTCTTCCCGCCCGGAGTTTTGTTCGCAACCGTACAGTTTGTGTATCAAAACCGTACAGTTTTATCGGATTGTGTTTTGTGTAATTTGCTTATATATAGTATATTGATAATTGTGGCACAGCGCTTGTCTTTCATTAAGTAAATCAATCATTCATAAAACAATTAAAAATTTAAGCCATGAAAACGTTAAAATCACAATCACGCAAATCAACAAGTTCTTATTTCATCAATAAGATCAAATCCAACAGTATTATTTGGAAACAATTGTGCCAAGCGTAATTATCAAAACCAAGTGTTTAACCCAGTAAAAATTCAAACCATGAAAACGTTAAAATCACAATCCCGCAAATCGACAGGTTTTTATTTCATCAATAAGATCAAATCCAACAGCATTATTTGGAAACAACTGTGCCAAGCGTAATTATCAAGAGGCTTTTCTTGAAAAGCATTGCCGGGATGTGTCGAAAGATGCATCCCGGCAATGCTTTATTAAAATGGCAGTGTTGTCTCAATGATGCCTTTCACTCATTGGATAATTTGAACTTTACAAAAAAACAATAATGATTTTGACGTATAAATTTGTTTCTAAGTTAACCTATTTTAGGGCAAAACAGTATATAACCGCTTCAAAAGGTTGTAAAACCAAAGGATCGCCGATTGTATAGTTATCATGTGTCGAAAACACCAACGTATACCCTTCCGATATTTCGGGAAAATTGCGTTTATGCGAATTGAAATTCAATATTACATGTGTTTGTTGATCATCGAGTGTCCGTGTATATGATAAAATTCCTTTTTGTCCCGTTTCCGTAAATTCTATTTTACCTTGTTGCAGTGCCGGTACCGCTTTTCTTAAAGTGATCAACCGGCGATAAGTATTTAATACCGAATTTTCGTCGGCTATTTCACTTTCTGCATTTACGGTATGATAATTCTTGTTCAGCGCTAACCAAGGCTCGCTGTCGGTGAACCCTCCGCCCGTATCGGCATTCCATTGCATGGGCGTTCGTCCTTGGTCACGGCCTTTGTAGAGCGGCCAAAACATTTTACCGTAACGATCACGGATTTGTTTACGCGGAATACGGGCATTGATCATGCCCAACTCGTCGCCGTAGTAAATAAACGGCGTTCCTTTCAGTGTCAGCAACAACACGGCCAGCAACTTTGCTTTTTCGTGTGTGTGACGTCCCCGGCCGAAACGATTCAAGCTGCGTCCCATGTCGTGATTGGAAAAAGCGAAACACGGCCAACCTGCAGGTGGAAGAGCATCGTAATATGATTGTATTGTTTGGTAGTATTTCCGGGCGTTCCATGTTCGGAAAAGTAACGAAAAGTCGAACGCCATATGCAACATATCATCGCCGTTGCCGAGAAAACTCGCCGTCAACGTCGGGTCGCCGGGCGGGAGCACGTATATTTCGCCGACGCTTGCCTTATCGGGATATTCGTTGAGAAGTGAGCGAAATTCCCGTAATATGTCGTACGTTTCGGGTTGATTTCTGTTGTATGCTTTTGTACGAACCTGCAACGGATTGTTTCGCAGCAGGCTGTCCTTCACGATCATGTTCACCACATCGAGGCGGAAACCGTCTACGCCCATATCGAGCCAAAAACGGATATTCTCGAAAAAAGCCTGTTTCATATCTTCGTTTCGCCAGTTAAGATCGGGCTGTTCCTTGAAAAATGAATGATAGTAGAATTGTCCGGTGACGGAATCGCGACACCAAGCCCGTTCGAGAAAATTGGTTCGCCAGTTATTTGGTGCCTTGTGACCCGCATTCCAAATGTACCAATCGCGTTTGGGGTTGTCCGGTGACGAACGCGATTCCGCAAACCACGGATGTTGATCGGAAGTATGGTTCATCACCAAATCCATCATTACTTTGATGCCTTTGTCGTGTGCTTGAGTCAACAGATTCTTGAAATCCTCCGGGGAACCGAAAATCGGGTCGATGTCGCAATAATCCGAAATGTCGTAACCTCCGTCTACCATCGGCGAGCGATATACCGGCGAAAGCCAAACGGCATCGATACCCAACTCGGCAAGATAATCCAGCCGTCCGGTGATGCCGCGAATATCGCCGATTCCGTCACCATCGGAATCTTGAAAACTCTTGGGATAGATGTGGTAAAACACGGCATGTTTCCACCAAGAGGTATCAACGAGTTCATCTGCCGTCATATTACATTGAAAATCAATCGTATTTGCAATTGCGGGCAGAACGCTCATCATAAAGTAAAAGAAAAGAATAATTCTCATTCATATTGATCATGAAATCGGCCGTTAAAGAGCAAAGTCACCGGTTGGTGGTGTCTCGGCGGTAAAAAACGTTACAAAGTTATCGCTTCATTATCAACAGAATGTTAACAGTGTGTTAAGGTATTGTATCTTGTAATTTTAGTTGTAAATATTTTTGATTTTTAATTTTCACATATTTATAAAGATTCGTTAACGCAAAGTTAACATGAAACTGCTAAATTTGTCCACGGAATTTTAATCGGAAAGAATGAGGTTATTTTTACTTGCCGTATTATTGTCATTGCCGACGTGGGCATCGGCGGCTTCGATCAAGGGAGTCGTTTTGGATGCCGAAACGGGTGAAGAGTTGGTCGGAGTGGCCGTGGTGCTAAAAGACAATCCGAGTAAAGGAACCACAACGGGATTGGACGGAAGTTTTACAATCGATGTGCCGACAGGCTCGGTGTTAATATACCGTTATGTCGGATATCAAACCATGGAGCTTACACATGACGGTAAGATTGAAAGGTTGACCGTTCAGCTGAAACCGGCAAAGGTGGAAATGGACGAAGTGGTGGTGTATGGATACAATATAAATAACACGGAATCGGGTGCACGGAATATCGAGAAAACATCGATGAACGTAATGAATGTAATGAGCGCCAAAGCGATCGAAATATCGCCCGATATGACGGTGGCCAACGTGGTGCAGCGCGTTTCGGGTGTAACCGTGGAGCGCAACAGCAGCGGTGACGGACAATATGCTATTTTGCGCGGCATGGATAAACGTTATAATTATACGTTAGTGAACGGGGTAAAAATTCCGAGCCCCGATAATAAAAACCGCTTTGTGCCGCTGGATATTTTCCCCTCCGAGTTACTCGACCGTTTGGAAGTAACCAAGGCGTTGACTGCCGATATGGAAGGCGATGCCGTGGGCGGAGCCGTCAATATGGTGATGAAGGACGCGCCGGCGACTCGTCAAATCACGGCCAACGTATCTACGGGCTATAACGCTTTGTTTCTCAATCGCGATTTTTATTCGTTCGATACGAAAGCCGTTAATAAAACGTCGCCTTACGAGCAATACGGCGAAAATTATCCCGCCAAGCCGCGTGATTTCTCCAAAGATGTGTTGTTGATGAAGTCGGGCGCCGCTCCGCCGAATCTTTTTGGCGGGTTGTCATACGGAGACCGCTTATTCAAAGATCGTTTAGGTATCATGGTGGCCGGTAGCTTTCAAAACAGTTATCGCGGCAGCAACAGTCTATACTATACCAATGCTACGGCCACGAGCGATGCTTCGAATCTCCCGTTGCTTACCGTGAAAAACGATCGCACGTATTCCGAACGGCAGACTCGCTACGGCATTCATGCCAAATTGGATTATCGTTTTTCGGCCCGGCACAAGTTGCAATGGTACAATGCGTATATGGATTTTACCAATGCGCAAATAAGGGACAACGCAGGCATCGATTTGACCAACAGTTATAACCCGTCGCAAGGCGATTACAATATGTCGTTTGCCACCCGATTTCGGGTTAACAAGCAACAAATTTTCAACTCCACATTGAAAGGTACTCACGGGTTTGCGGGCGACAAGTTGAAGATTGATTGGTCGGCCGTATACTCGAAGGCGCGCAACGAAACACCCGACAACAGTTCGGTATACACGGTGACTACCGTTCGTAACCATGTGCAAAATCCAGTATCGGTGGTGACGCTCGGCGGGGCCGATCGTCGTTGGGAACACAACAGCGACGAAGACATGGCGGGATATCTCAATGCGACTTATGCCGTAAAAGCCGGAAATACAAAAATTGATTTTTCGGTCGGCGGGCTATACCGTGACAAGCAGCGCACCAACTTTTTCAATCAATACGACTTTCGTCCGTACGATGAGTCAAAGCCCGACGGTATGCAGAACAACTTGATAAAAGGTGTGGACTGGAACAATTACAGCGAAATTTCGTTTACGGTATTTACCCCTTACGGGTCAGTGGGTAATCCGTTGAATTACGATGCATCGGAAAAAATTGCCGCCGGTTACGGACAAGCGAAATTGACGGCAGGCAACTTACAGATGATTGCCGGATTACGTGCGGAAAATACCCGACAGGGTTATTTCCTGAAGTATCCCGTGGGCGGTGTACCCAACGACGGCGAACAGGATTATACGGATTACCTGCCGAGCATTCACGCGAAATATTCGTTGACACCCGATAACAACATGCGGCTCTCGTATTACAAGTCGATTAATCGCCCGAGTTTCTTCGAAATAGTTCCTTATCGCATTATTAACGAGGACTATACCGAAATGGGTAATCCCGATTTGAAGCATACCGTGGCGCATAATTTGGACGTTCGTTATGAATATTTCCCGAAACCTTCCGAACAGTTCATGGTGGGGCTTTTTTATAAAAAATTGAAAGATCCGATCGAATATGGTTTGATATCGCAGGGGCAGGGCACTTTCTACATGCCGTCGAATTTCGGCGATGCCGACAATTACGGTGTAGAAGTCGATTTCATGAAATATTTCCGGTACTTCGGTATCAAGGCGAATTATACGTTTACGAAGTCGCGTATCACCACCGATAAAATAGAAAATTACGAAAATACGGATCCCGCTTCGACAGAAAAAATATTGGTCCGAAATGTTAATCAAACACGTCCGTTGAACGGGCAAGCAATGCATGTGGCCAACCTTTCACTGCTATACAAGAATACCGAAAAGGGCTGGGACGGACAACTGTCGCTCAGTTACACGGGCGATCGACTGTATGCCGTTTCGCGTTATCTCGACAACGATACGTGGCAGGGCGGTTACCTGCAAATGGATGTTTCGGTGGAGAAGCATTTTAAATTCGGCTTGAGCATATTCGTCAAGGCGGCCAATCTGCTGGATACGCCGATGGTGCTGTATCTCAAGAAACAAAACCCGGCCAACTTTGTTGTGGAAGGATATGAGAATTACAAGAACGGCACCTTGGTACGCCGTGATTATTACGGGCAAAATTTACAGATAGGATGCAGATATAAATTTTGAAAATATTTAAAAATCAGTAAAATAAAATCAAGTAACATGAAGAAACAAATTATTTTTTTGTCGATGATTTTTATCGCAACCCTCTTTTTTCCGGGGTGTTCGGATAAGGATGAGGACCTTTCGGTGAAAGGTGTTGCCGTGAACCCTTCTTCGCTGTCACTGAAACCGGAAGCAGAGCAAACGCTCACGTTGACGTTTTTCCCGGAAAACGTTGCCAACAAAACCGTTACGTGGACAACTTCCGACGAAAGCGTGGTTACGGTGAGCAATGCCGGATTGGTAACGGCCGTTAAACCCGGAAACGCCGTTATTACCGTTACCACCGCCGATGGTGGTGAAAAAGCAACCTGTACCATTACTGTAACGCTTAACGATCCGATTACCGCATCGGGCGAAGTACAAGGCACATGGACGAAATATTCGGTGATCAACGTTAACGGTCATATCAATGTACCTGCCGGAAAGAGTCTCACCATTGAGGAAGGCGTGGAAGTGATTGTCAGCACCGTCGGGCAGGATGCCAATAATACAAAAATAGAATTTCTCATCAACGGTAATCTTTATTGTTACGGAACCGAAGAAGCGCCGGTAACCTTTACCGTTCCCGCCGGCGAACGTACCGCCGCCAATACTTTTGCCCGTCTGTGGGGCGGTATCATCGGCAGCGCTGCTTGCAGCGAAATGGCATTCGAACATGTGTTAATCGAATATACGGGAGCCGTTACTACCAAAACGTCGCCATCCGTTGCAGCCGCATTGTTCAAGCCCGAAGGTGGCGAGGGAATGGTGGCCTTCAATACCAATAACCCCTCGGGGAGATACGTTATTGTCAATTCCACATTCCGCAACATGGGCGAGGATGCTATTTACGTGCAGGGCGGAAAATGCATCTTTGCCAACAATCTGTTCTATGCCGTGGGCGAAGCCGGCGGCGAAGCGATTAACGTAAAAGCCGGTTGCAAGGTGGATGCCGCATTCAACGTGATGTACAGCCCCAACACCAACGCTTTGAAAATGACAAATACGAGTGCCGATGCTCAACGTTATCAAGCACAAATCAACGGGTACAACAATACCATCATTAACTCGGGTTGGCGTCGTGATCCCAATAAACCCAAAGGCGGTTCGGTATGGGCCGAATCGGGTTGTTTGGTTAATATTTATAATAATTTGATTGTTAACTGTATGTTTGCCGCCAAAGCGCCTTCGTTCGGAGTAGTCGGCGGTGACGGTCCCGACTTGAGCAGTAAGATCGATTACAATTTTTATGCGTCGGGTACGGCGACAAGTGCTGTGCCGCAACATATTACCAACGGAACGGTAACTGCTTACGATGGTTTTAAACCCGGGGTAAAAGATGTGGTATTCGGTGACCACGATGTACGCGGAACAGCTGCCGGCGACAAAGATCCGTTGTTCGAAAATTTCCCGTTTTCCGATAACCCTTTGTTATCGTATACCTATAATACATCGTGGGATTTTCACTTGAAAGCCGGATCGCCCGCACTCAGCGGTGCCTATACCGGGTTAACGCCTTATTATGCTGCTGAGGGCATTACCATCAACGGTAAAACGTACAAGTCGCCCGGTCCCGCAACATATTTCGGGGCATTCGGGACGAAATAAACGAAAAAATCGCCATTGCGGAGTCTGTTTTTCACCGGGAGAGGATATAAGTTCCTGCCGGTCGATAAACGCTCAAAGCAGCGAGATAAAAACATGAATTAAAAAAACAGCAATGAAAAGATTTGTCATCAGTACTTTTTTCGTTCTGATCAGCATCGTTTGCGTATTCGCCGCGCCCGGAGACAGCCTTCGAGCCTTGCTTCCGAAATTACCCGACAATGCGGTTAATTTCATTCTGGCCAACGATTTGGGGCGGAACGGTTACTACGAACAAAAACCGATTGCGCGACTCATGGGTTTCACGGCCGAAAATGCCGATATCGAGATGATTGCGGCGGCGGGCGATGTGCATCATTTCAAAGGCGTGGCAAGCGTGCAAGATCCTTTATGGATGACCAATTATGAATTGATTTACGACCATCCCGA
>JAVBNP010000297.1:0-16244 GCA_031551455.1 Bacteroidales bacterium
GGAAACCACCAAGCCGCCCATCCGAATGATCATGCCGGGACGCGTGTTTCGCAACGAAGCCGTTTCCGCGCGTTCGCATTGTATCTTTCATCAAGTGGAAGGTTTGTATGTGGCCGAAAACGTATCTTTTGCGGATTTAAAACAAACATTGATGTTCTTTGCCAAAGAAATGTTCGGCGAAAAAACGCAAATACGCCTCCGACCGTCGTTCTTTCCGTTTACGGAACCTTCGGCCGAAATGGATGTGTCCTGCACCTGCAACGGGAAAGGATGTAATTTATGTAAAGGCACGGGGTGGTTAGAGATAATGGGGTGCGGGATGGTTGACCCCAATGTGTTGGATAATTGCGGCATCGATTCAAAGAAATACTCCGGCTTTGCATTCGGGATGGGAATCGAACGAATTGCGCTTCTGAAATTCGAAGTTAAAGACATCCGGATGTACTTCGAAAACGATATCAGATTTCTGAGACAATTTTCCGCCGCATTGTAACGTTTTTACTTGAACGGCTTTAATTGTCAATAATGATTTCGGGATAATCCCGTATATTTTTTTGTTTCTTTCGGCATGAAAATCAGAATAGTCAATAAATCAAAACATCCGCTTCCTTCCTACGAAACGTTATTTTCGGCGGGAATGGATTTGCGCGCAAATCTGGAGACACCGATTACGTTGCCGGCCGGTGCGAGAAAATTGGTCCCCACTGGGTTATTTGTCTCCATCCCGCAAGGATACGAAGCGCAAATACGTCCACGAAGCGGTCTTGCCTTGAAGAAAGGAATCACGCTTCTTAATACACCCGGAACCATCGACGCCGACTATCGCGGCGAAATCGGCATCATTGTTGCCAATCTTTCGCAAGAAGATTTCGTGATCAACGACGGCGAACGCATTGCGCAGATGGTGATTGCCAAACACGAAACCGTGGAATGGGAGCCGTGCGATTCGCTGGACGAAACCGAACGCGGAGCAGGCGGGTTTGGACACACGGGCCGATAATTCATGGACGATTGACTTCGTCGAGTTAAAGGTTTTCACTTGATGATTTTTGCATGAAAAATCATCTTAATCATCGATTGAAAGTCAAAAATCAAAAATTGAAAAGTGTATAGGTTATTATTTGTTTCGGTACTTTTCGGGATACTCGTGTCGTGTTCGTCGTCCAAAATAGTCGAAAGTCGGCCGCCCGATCCCGTAAAACTTACCGAAGAACAACAATTGGAATACGATCGGGATTTTGCGGATGCCACCAAACTCAAACTTTTCGGGAGCTTGGCCGATGCCGCAAACAAACTTACCCGATGCACGGAAACAAATCCGTACGATGCCGCGGCTTATTTTCAGTTGGCCGAAATCTACGGCATGATCGACGATCGGGCCAATGCGTTGAAAAACGCTCGTTTGTCCGTTAAATACGACACGAAAAACATTTGGTACAAAATGCAATTGGCCAACCTGTACGTGGCCGATCGGCAAACGGACAGCGCCATTATCGTATACCGTCAAATTACGGACATGCAACCGAACAACGTCGATTTGCGGTATAATTTGGCATTGCTTTATTTGGAAAAAGACGAATACAAAAAGGCGCTCAACGTACTGAACAAAATCGAAAAAACATACGGATTTACCGAAGAAACGGCCATTGCCAAATATCGGGTTTATTCGAAAAAGCGCGACACCAAAGCCACCGAAACGCTCTTGAAAAAATGCATTGAGGTGTTTCCCGACGAGTTGCGTTTTTACGGCTTGTTGGCCGAATTGTACAGCTCCGTTGGCAGGGAGCGGGAAGCTCAAGAGTATTACACGAGATTGTTGGACGCCGATCCCGAATATGCGTTGGGATACATTTCCATGATCGATTTTTACAAAAATTACGGCAACGATGCGAAAGCCATCGAGGAAATGCAAAAGATGTACGACATAAAAACCATCGATCCGGAGTACAAAGTCGATCTGTATCTTTCACTTTCGTCCGACAGCGTGTTTTTCAACAAACACTACCGTCAAATGGACGAGATGGTGAAACAGCTTTTCGAAAAATATCCCGATAATTTTAGGGTACGCATGTTGAATGCCGACCGCAATTTGCGCGAAAAAAATTATGAGGCGGCCAAAAACGATTTATTGTTTATCACCGATTTGGTACCGACCAATTATTTTCTGTGGGAACAATTATTCTACCTGCTCAATCTTTTGCAGGATAACGAAACGCTTTACGAATCGACGGGGAAAGCGTTAGCGTATTTCGACAATCGATATCTGTTCAACTTTTTTCGGGGACTGTCGGCGTCAATGCTCAAAAAATATGACGAGGCCGTGCCTGCTTATCTTCGCACGCTCGAATGTTTGAAAAAAGAAAAAGAAGTCGACAAAAATATCGAGCTTCAATGTTATGTATTGTTGGCGGAAGCTTACAATGAGAAAAAGGAATATCGGGAATCGGACGAGGCGTTTGAAAAAGCATTGGTTATTGCACCGAACAACCCAATGGTACTGAACAATTACGGTTATTATCTTTCTCTGAGAGAGGAAAAATTGGATTTGGCCGAGGGATACATCAAACGTTGCCTTACCTTGGAACCGAACAGCAGTACGTATTTGGACACTTACGGTTGGATACTTTATAAGTTGGGACGAATTGACGAAGCAATCGCAACGATCGAAAAGGCGATGAAAAACGGCGGAAACGATAATCCGGAAATCGTGGACCACATGTGCGAACTTTTGGTGGTTGCGGGCCGTACCGACGAGGCGTATCACATGTGTAAATATGCTTGCGAACTCAATAATTCTCAAGAAACGGTGGAGCAAAAAATGGAATCGATACGTCGGGAAAGACAAGCAGCCCTTCATCGTGAGGCGGCGGTTAAACGATAATGCACATTTGTCGGATCAGCAAACAACAATGTATATGCGGGATGATTCACATAAAAGTTCCATGCCGACCGAACGGTCGAGTTTCGGACGAATATTTTGTTTATTGATTGTTGTTGCGGTTTTGTCGAACGCATGTCGAACGCAAAAAAAACCGACAACCGAGGAAAAAAAGGATTCCGAATTTTATGAGACCTGTTATCCCGCGGAAAGCATTTCTTTCAATGGCTGTAAATTGAATATCACCGTAGGCGGAAATTCGTTGCAATTGAACGGAAGCATTTATGCCCGACGCGACAGCGCCGTTTTTTTTCGCGGAACCATGTTGGTTGAAGTGGTTCGGGGTGTGGTTTATCGCGATTCGTTTGCCGTTATCAATCGGTTGGAACGGATATGTTATAAAGGCAGTAACGAGTATTTGAGCCGTATGGCCGGCTACCCCGTCAATCCCGAAAGTTTAACGATGTTGCTCACGGCCGATCGTTGCGATGAAGCTTATCGCAGGATGGGATTCAAAACCGTTAGCCGTAACGATAAAATGATGCTTTATACCGACAATATCGGTTTGGAAATATCGGTCAATCCCGAAACGCAAACAACCCAAAACATCATTTCGACGGGTAACCGCAATCAAACATCATTTCGAGCCGATTATTCGCGGTACGTTCCGGTTTCCCGATGTAATTTGCCCGGCTTAATTAATGTTTCCGCATTCGACGGAAAAACGGCTTTTCGTTTTTCGGCCGATTTTCCGGAAATAATCTTTAACGAACATCGATCGATACGATTCGACGTGCCGAAAGGATACAAAATCAAGGAGATGAAATAATCGGGTTCGGATCGTTGATATTATTTCGAGACAACCCTAAATAATCGGATAATACAAACAAAAAACCGCATCGTTATCGAATGCGGCTTTCAAATCGGTAAATGATGATATTTTAAAAATCATCATCATCACTCGTACTTACATTTATATACACAGTCCCTATACCCTCTACCTCGCCGGATAGGTTAAAAAACAAATATTTATAACTCCCTGCTGAACCTGCGGCACCATCGTAATTTTCATATTCGCCCGTTCCTTTAAAATTAGCGGTTTTCGAGCCTATTTTAATAGATTGTTGTGCTATTTTATAAAGACATTCGGTATAGCTAACGCCAGCTTCCTTTCCACTATATGTTTGCAATGAGCTTAACACCAAATTGAGGTCAATTTTTCCCAACTGTACCGAGGTTACGCTTCCCGAAGTTTTCAAATTATCTCCGTCTTTGCTCACGGTCAACGTCGTGCTGAGGTCCTCCCAATCAACATCAGTACCGTATATACTCACCTCAACCGAATAGCTACCCGCAACTTCGCCGCTGCCTTTTTCATCTTTATCTTTCGAGCAGCTGCTTAGCACAAGAGTCAACCCTACGGAAAGATACAACAAACTTTTAAATACTTTTCTCATTTCTTTTTATGTTTTAATGGTTAATATGTGATAATACGTCGATTAAAACAAAAAGTTACAAAATGTCTTGCAAAAAAGTTTAGTTTTTGTGTATTTACCGTAATACAATCACCTATTATAAGAATAATATTTGTTGATTATTTGTTTCGACTTGCCGCCAAAAAAGCCGCCCCATACTTATGAGGCGGCTTTGCAAAACTTAATCAACCTTTCGGTTACTTAGCCGACAAATAATCGGCTATTCCTTCCTGAGTTGCTTTCAATCCTTTGTCGCCTTTGTGCCAATTGGCGGGACATACTTCACCGTTTTGTTCGAAGAACTGCAATGCGTCTATCAAACGCAACACTTCATCGACGTTACGGCCCAGCGGCATGTTGTTCACCAATTGGTGTTGTACCACGCCGGCTTTGTCAATTAAGAACAATCCGCGATATGCTTGCGGTGTACCCACGAAAATCGAATCGCCATTATCGTCGTAATCGTATTCGCCGGCCAACACGTCGTAATTTTGTGCGATTACTTTCGATAAGTCGGCCACCAACGGATAAGTTACGGCATTAATCCCACCTTCTTTAAGAGGTGTTTGTAACCATTTCCAATGCGAGAAATGCGAATCGACCGAACAAGCGACCACTACGGTGTCACGTTTTTCAAATTCGGCCAATTTTTCTTGGAAAGCCAATAACTCGGTGGGACATACAAACGTAAAATCCGCGGGATAAAAGAAGAATACGACGTATTTTTTACCGAGATATTGATCCAACGAGAAATTATCCACTATTTCGCCGCCGTTTACGACGGCAGGCGCACAAAACGAGGGCGCCTTTCTTCCTACCAGTACTGCCATGATTTCAATTTTTGTTTTTTTCTTGTTTTTCACGTTCACTCATATATTTTGAGTCAAAATAAATAACACCGTTACGCTTCGAAATGTTTATTGATTTTCTTTATCAAACGCCGAATCAAACGCAATATCCGAAGGTTTAAAATCAATGTCTTTCACGTATTCGCACGATTCCGCCGCACCATGCTCGCGATCCATTCCGCTGTCTTCCCATTCGACGGAAAGCGGCCCGTTATAATTGATGCGATTTAATGCGCGAATAATTTCCTCGAATTCGATATTTCCACGTCCCACGCTGCGAAAATCCCAATAACGACGGCGATCGCCGAACGAAAGATGTCCGCCGAAAACGCCGGCTTGCGTTGGATAAGGGCTCCATCCCGCATCTTTCATGTGAACATGAAAAATACGATCGGCAAATTTGTAGATGAACTCGACGTAATCCACTCCCTGATAGCCGAAATGACTCGGATCGTAGTTAAACCCGAAAGCGGGATGATAATTTACCGCTTTCAAAGCGCGTTCCGCTGAAGCAATATCGAAAGCGATCTCGGTGGGATGTACTTCAAGGGCGAATCGCATACCGAGTTTTTGAAATTCGTCGAGGATCGGCGTCCATCGGCGTGCGAAGTCTTCGTATCCGCGATCGATCATCGAGTCGGGAACGGCGGGAAAAGAATATGCCAAATGCCAAATAGAACTTCCCGTAAAACCGTTGACGATTTTCACACCCAACCGTTTTGCCGCTTGAGCGTTTTTAATCATTTCCGCCGCCGCACGTTGCCGAACGCCCTCGGGATCGCCGTCGCCCCAAACATGAGCCGGAGCAATCGATTGATGACGTTCATCAATCAAATCGCACACGCATTGTCCCAATAAATGATTGGATACGGAAAATAACAGCAGGCCGTATTTGGCCATTGTGTCGCGCCGCGACTTGCAATATGCATCGTCGGCTTTGTCCACTTCAAAATGATTGCCCCAACATGCCAATTCAAGGCCGTCGTAGCCCATTGCTTTCGCTTTTTGGCAGACAACCTCAAAATCAAGGTCTGCCCATTGTCCCGTAAATAAAGTAACCGGTCTTGCCATATTCAACTAAGAATTAAGAGTGAAGAATGAAGAATTAACGGTGAACGATTATGCTCAATGGTTAACTATTCATTTTTAATTATTCATTATTCGATCCATTTTACCCATTTACGGCTGTCGTCGTATCCCGCGGTCACCACAGTTTCGATGAATTGCATGCCGCGTACGCCGTCGTTTTCGGTCGGAAAGTCCGACCAGTCGGGTTTGGGTTGTTAGCCCGCAAATTTTGCCTGAACGGTATTGGCAAAGTTGCGATAGATATTGGCAAACGCTTCCACGTATCCTTCGGGATGTCCGCCGGGTGTTCGCGAATTGAGTTTCGCCGCATCACCCATGTAACCGTTGCCCACGCGAACAATTTCCGCCGGTTTGTTGCCCCACTTTACCAACAGCGTGTTGGGTTCCTGTTGTTTCCATTCGATGCCGCCTTTTTCGCCGTATACACGTATCGACAATGCATTTTCTTCACCGGCAGCTACCTGAGATGCCATCAACACGCCGGTGGCGCCGTTTTCGTAACGAAGCAAAGCGGCTCCGTCGTCATCGATCGGACGGCCCGGAACAAATGCTTTGATTTCGGCGCAAAGTTCGGTTACTTTCAATCCGGTAACATATTCGGCCAAATGCCATGCATGCGTTCCTATGTCACCCATGCAACCCGCTTTTCCCGAACGTTTGGGATCGGTACGCCACCCGGCATTGTTCCCGCCTTCGAGTTCGATACGCGATGCCAGCCAACCTTGCGGATATTCGACGTACACTTTACGAATTTTCCCGAAATCGCCGCGAGCAATGCGCATTTTCGCTTCTTTCACGGCGGGATAACCGCTGTATGTATGCGTGAGCGCCAGTACCAAACCTGTTTCTTCCACTTTCGTTTTCAGTTGTTTGGCCTGTTCGAGCGTAAACGTTATCGGTTTGTCCACCACCACGTGAAATCCGTGTTCGAGCGCCATCATGGCCGGTTCGAAATGCCAAAAATTGGGCGTTACGATCGTTACGAAATCCATCCGCTCGTTTGCCGACAATTGAGCTTCTTTTTCGAACATTTCTTGATAGGTCTTGTAAATCCGATTGTCGGGCAAGAAATACGACCGCCCCGACGATAGTGAAATATCGGGATCGACGCTGAAACATCCGCACACCAATTCACATTGATTGTCCATAAAAGCAGCCAATCGATGAATTGCTCCGATAAAAGCGTCGCTTCCGCCGCCGACCATTCCCATTCTGAGTTTTCTTCTCATTATTATCAATTTTTGATTTTTGATTGATTATTTTTGATCACTCGCAGACGCTCATAAGAACGCTTCGCTAAGTTGATTATTGATTGATCACGTAAAATGCTATTTTCGAATTTCAATTGATTTTTGGATTGATTTATTCGATGATATTTACCGAAGATTCGATCAATCAAAAATCGAAAATCAAAAATGGTTCACGCTTTTTCCCATTGCGCTCTGATCAATTTCAAAGCTGCGGGTACGGTATCTTCGCGTTTGCCTTCGCTTCCGCATTCGAAACTGACGTAATTTTGATAATTCAATTCTTTCAATGCCTTGAATCCGTTAACGTAATTATCGGCTTCGCCATCCTCGCCCGGCATGATGCGCCGTTTACGACTTGCCATGTGGACATGACTCAGATATTTACCGCCCGACATGAATGCGCCGTAATCACTGGTTTCCTCCCATTTCATGTGCCAAAAATCGCCCATACAGGTAATTCCCGCATTTTCGGTGTCGCGACACATGGCCGCGGCATCGGCAACCAAACGCAAAAACCATGTTTCGCGACGATTGAGGGGTTCCAAAATTACGGTTGTTTTATGTTTTAAGGCGTAATTGCCCAATTCTTTGAGTTGTTCGATCAAGATTTCGCGCGATTGCGGCATCGACAACGACGGTTGTTGATTGATGAATCCCGGAACGAGGATCATCCCGACGGATCCGAGTTCCCCGCCGGCGGCAATGATTTCTTTGGATGAATCCATGCATTTTTTACGTTCAGCTTCGTCTTCGGCAATCAACCATCCGTAAAATCCGGCACAAATGGCGCTGACTTTTATGTTGCGCCCGCGCAATGCTTGTTGTATTTCGTTGACACGTCCGGACAAGCCGCGTCCGCCGAGTTCAAGTCCGACAACGCCCGCTTTTTCCATATAGTCCAACTTTTCATTAAGTTCTTTACCGGGAGGGGTGCCTTCTTGAAACGATACGTTTAGCGATACTTTCTTATTGGTTCCGGCAGGTGCGGCACAAGCGGCAACCGGTATTCCGACGGTCATTACTCCCGCCGCAACGACGGCTGTTTTTATAAAATCACGTCTATCGGCATTCATGATGTTGTTTGATTAATGGTTAGAAAATGCAGTCTCAAAGTTACGAATTTAATTCGATTCAAGCGGTTTATTTTCCCTAAATTCGTAAGTCGTTTTTACGGATTTTTCGAAAATGCATCAACATTTCCCGTCGATTTTCGCATATTGATCGTTTTAATGTAACCGAACGACAGGATGGAGGAATAAGAAGACTGTAAGACGTGTAAGATGGTAAGACCGTAAGATGACGATATGTTTTTTACGATCTTACCGTATCTTTTAAATTTTGTTTGTTGCTTGGAGATTATGAAGAAGATCGTAAGACATGTAAGATGGTAAGACCGAAAGATGACGATATGCTTTTTTACGGTCTTACGTGTCTTGCGATCTTACGCGTCTTTTAAATAAGATTCAGCATTTTTACGGTTGCCCGAATTGCCGAAACCGTTTGGTCGGGCTCCAAACCGCGTGTTTTGAATTCCTTGTCGCCTTTTTGCCAAGTAATCACCGTTTCTACCAAAGCGTCGGTGCGGCCGCCGGGCGGAATGGTTACCGCATAGTCCGTTAGTTTCGGAAGCTCTTTGCCAAGCAATGCGTAAATTTTGTGCAAAGCGTTCATGAAAGCATCGTATTGACCGTCGCCGGCCGCCGTTTCTTCATAACATTTGCCTTCCACTTCGAGGCTGAGTGTTGCCGACGATTTTAATCCTTCGGCAACGTTGAGTGAATAATTATGTACTTTGATTCGTTGTTCCGTTCCTTCGTTCTGCAATACGTCCGAAATGATATACGGAAGATCCTCGGCCGTAACGGTTTCTTTCCGATCGCTCAATTCGATCACGCGTTTGGTAACGCGCTGCATGGCTTCCGAATCGAGTTGAATGCCGAGTTCTTCGAGATTTTTGACGATGTTCGATTTTCCGGCCGTTTTGCCGAGCGCATACTTGCGTACCCGACCGAATCGCTCGGGAAGCAGATTGTTGTAATACAATTTATCCTTGCTGTCGCCGTCGGCATGCACGCCGCACGCTTGCGTGAACACGTTTTCGCCCACAACGGGCTTGTTGGCGGGAATTCTGATACCCGAAAAGGTTTCTACCATTTTGCTCAACAACGAGAGCTTTTCTTCGTTGATACCGAGTTCTACATCGGTGTGATCTTTCAGTACGGCCGCAATGCTCGCCAAAGGCGTATTTCCGGCACGTTCGCCCAAACCGTTGACGGTGGTATGTATGCCCGTGATCCCGGCTTTCACCGCCGCCAACGAATTGGCCACGGCCAAATCGTAATCGTTGTGCGCATGAAAATCGAATCGAACATCGGGATAACGCATACGCATCTCTTCGCAAAAAGAAAAAGTATCGTCGGGCGTCAATATACCCAACGTGTCGGGCAACATGATGCGTTGCAACGGAGTATCTTTGAGGTTGTCGACCAAATAAAACACATATTCTTTGGATCGGCACATGCCGTTACTCCAGTCTTCCAAATACAGGTTGACTTTCATACCCGATTGCACCGCCGTTTCAATTGCCCGGCGAATATCGTCGACATGTTCTTCGGGCGTTTTGCGCAATTGTCCCGTGAGATGTTTCAGCGAACCTTTGCTTAAAAGGTTAACCGCAATGCCCCCCGCATCGCGTATCCAATCGATGGATTGCATGCCGTCGATGAAAGCCAATACTTCCACGCGATCCGAATATCCCGCTTTCGTCGCCCACTCGGCAATACGTTTCACGGCCTCCGTTTCACCCGCCGATACGCGCGCCGAAGCCACTTCGATACGATCAACCCTCACTTCTTCGAGCAACAAACGCGATACATGTAATTTTTCGGCCGCCGTGTAAGCAACACCCGAAGTCTGTTCCCCGTCGCGCAGGGTGGTATCCATTATTTCGATCTTACGATTGTACATGGTTATACGATGGTGATGCATGGTTATATGGTTGTTATACGATTGATTGTCTCGTCGTTCAACCACTTTTCTATTTCATCTTTATTTGAGATAAGTTGTCCGTTTTTCCGATCAATACAGGCTTACCTAACCCGCTCCTTTCGGTAATTGGATAATTTATACTTTTGGAATTTGGCGCAATCGCATAACTATTGTGTCACAACAGCGTAACCATCGTATAACAACAGTATAACAATCTTCCGACTATCGACTTTTTTCGAATTTTTCTATCTCACCCTTGATGCTCAATAAATAGTCGATGTCATCATATCCGTTGAGCAGACAGGTTTTTTTGTACGGGTTGATATCGAACGATTCTTTTTCGCCGGTTGCCGACAGCGTGATTTCTTGTTTTTCGAGATCAATACGAATTTTCGTTTTCGGATCGTTTTCCGCGGCGGCGAAAATTTTCGCCAAAAATTCGGGACTCACTTGCACGGGAAGCAAGCCGTTATTCAATGCGTTGTTTTTGAAAATATCCGCAAAGAAGCTCGATACGACGGCACGAAAGCCGTAATCGAAGATCGCCCAAGCGGCATGTTCGCGGCTCGAGCCGCTGCCGAAGTTTTTTCCGGCGACAAGCACTTTTCCCGAATATTTCGGATCGTTGAGAACGAACGAAGCAACAGGTTGGTCGTTCTTGTCGTACCTCCAGTCGCGAAAAAGATTTTTGCCGAATCCCTCGCGCGTGGTCGCTTTCAGAAAGCGTGCGGGAATAATTTGGTCGGTGTCCACGTTTTCTATGGGTAACGGAACAACCGAAGTATCTAATGTGATGAATTTTTCTGCCATGTTTTTTTGATTTACGATTTTTATTTGTCGTTATTGCAACACCGTCACCCATCCGTACGGATCGGGTGCATCGCCGTACTGTATCGCTTTCAAACGGTTGTACAGTCGCGTGGAAACGGGTCCGGCCGTATGATCCTTACCGAAATGATACGATTTGTTTTCGTCGCGATCGTCGATTCTTTCCACCGGACTGATCACGGCGGCGGTTCCGCAGATCCCGACTTCTTCGAAAGCGCTTAATTCTTCGACGGGAATTTGTCTTCGTTCCACGTTCATCCCCGAATCGGCAGCCAACCGAATCAAACTGTCGTTGGTGATGGAAGGCAATATCGAAGGAGAAAGAGGCGTAACGTAGGTATTGTTTTTGACGGCAAAAAAGTTGGCCGGTCCTCCTTCGTCAATATATTTTTTCTCTTTCGGATCGAGATACAGCACCGCCGAATATCCCATTTCGTGCGCTTCCACGCCGGCAACCAATCCGGCGGCATAATTTCCGCCTATCTTGTAATTACCCGTTCCTTGAGGCGCCGCTCTATCGTATTGGCGCAAAATAACCAATGCGGTCGGGTTGAATCCGGTTTTGAAGTACGGCCCAACGGGAGTGACAAACACCGCAAACAGATATTCGTCGGACGGCCTCACTCCCACCCGAGCGCCGGTACCGATAAGCAACGGACGAATGTACAATGAAGCGCCGCTTTCGTATGGCGGAACATATTTTCGATTCAATTCCACCGCTTTCAATACGGATTTTTCGAAGATTTCGACGGGCAATTCGGCCATGGCTATTCCGCGACATGACGACTGCATACGCAAAGCATTTTCCTTGACTCTGAAAATCCGTATTTTCCCGTCTTTACCCATGAAAGCTTTGAGACCTTCAAACGCTTCCTGACCGTAGTGCAAACAGGTGGCGGCCATATGAAGATCAATGGTTTCGGAATCGGTTTCCCGCGGTTCGCTCCAATGTCCGTCCTTGAAACTGCTCCTGACGTTATAATCGGTTTTATGATAACCGAACGGCAGATTTTTCCAATCTATGGTTTCCATAAATCTTGTCTTGATCGGTCAAAAACTTCGCGGATCCGTTATTTTTCCGGTAATCGCCGCCGCCGCCGCAACCAGCGGGCCAGCCAATAATGTCCGCGAACCCGGGCCTTGACGTCCTTCGAAGTTACGATTCGACGTCGATACCGCGTACATGCCTGCGGGTACTTTATCCTCATTCATTGCCAAGCATGCCGAACATCCGGGTTGACGCAACTCAAATCCCGCTTCATTCAATATCTTATCCAATTCCTCGGCACGAATTTGCCGTTCCACCGTCCCCGAACCGGGAACCAGCCATACGATCACGTCGGGATTTTTCCGACGGCCTTTCACGAAATCGGCGAAAGCACGGAAATCTTCAATGCGACCGTTGGTGCAACTGCCCAGAAAAACATATTGTATCGACCGCCCGAGTATTTTTTGTCCCGGTTCGAAGCCCATATAATTCAGCGCCTTGTCGAAAGTGATTTTATCATTGCCCGTCAGATTCTTTCCGTCGGGAACCGCATCCGTGATTTTCATTCCCATGCCGGGATTGGTCCCATAAGTGATCATCGGTTCGATATCGGCCGCATCGAACGAATACGTTTTATCGAATTCGGCGCCTTCGTCGGTTTTCAAGGTTTTCCAGTATCCCACGGCTTTATCCCAATCGGCACCCTTCGGTGCATATTCGCGTCCTTTGAAATACTCGAACGTTTTTTCGTCGGGAGCGATCAATCCGCCGCGTGCGCCCGCTTCGATGCTCATGTTGCACACGGTCATGCGACTTTCCATGCTCAACGAACGAATGGCGGAACCCGCAAATTCGATAAAATAACCCGTACTGCCGCCGGTGGTCAACTTGGAAATGATGTACAACACGATATCTTTTGCCGTAATGTCTTTTCCCAACGTTCCGTTCACTTCGATCAACATTCGTTTGGGCTTGGGTTGCATGATGCATTGCGAGGCCAATACCATTTCCACCTCGCTGGTTCCGATACCGAAAGCGATGCTTCCGTATGCACCGTGCGTGGAAGTATGACTATCACCGCACACGATGGTCATTCCGGGAAGCGTGATCCCGAGTTCGGGCCCCACGACATGCACTACGCCTTGTTTCGGATTGCCCAAGCCGAAATACGTAATACCGTGATTTTCGGCATTACGAGCCAGCGTTTCCACCTGTATGCGCGACATTTCCTCAACAATCGGCAGATGTTGGTTAAGCGTGGGTACGTTATGATCGCATGTGGCGAACGTTTGATCGGGCCGTGCAACTTTAATGCCTCTGCGGTCGAGGCCGGCGAACGCTTGCGGACTGGTGACTTCGTGCACCAAATGACGATCGATATATAATACGTCGGGACCGCCGTCAATGTGCTTCACCACATGGGCGTCCCAAATTTTGTCAAATACGGTTGTTTTCATTTTCGGGTTATTTGTCCATAAAAATCGGAATAATTTGTCCGGGATTTTCTCTCTCCGACAAATTGTTTTACATTATTTTTGATATCGCGTCAATGAATGCCTCGGCCGATGCGGTTACCACATCGGTGTTAGCCGAGAATCCGTAATAGGTATTTCCGCGATTTTCGACTTGCACGTGTACTTTTCCTATATCGTCGCTGCCGCGGGTAACCACCTGTACCAAATATTCTTCGAGCGTCACTTTGCGATGAACGAGTTGGCGAATGGCATTGAATGCCGCATCAATCGGTCCGCTGCCCGACGAAGTGGCGGTGCATATTTCGCCGTCGATATTTAATTGCACGGTAGCCATCGGTATACTCGATTTTCCGCAAACCACCTGTAAATATTTCAATTTCACGCGGCGTTGCATTTCGGATTGCCCCACGCCCACGATCACGCGAAGGTCCTCATCCGAAATATCTTTTTTCCGATCGGCCAATTTCAAGAACTTTTGATACGCATCATCCAATTCCTCGGGACTCAATTTGTATCCGAGACGTTCCAAATGATGACTCAACGCATGACGTCCGCTGCGAGCGGTCAGCACGATAGACGATTCGTTGATTCCCACGTCGGAGGGATCCATGATTTCGTAGCTTTCGCGATTTTTCAGTACGCCGTCTTGATGTATTCCCGACGAATGTGCAAAGGCATTACGTCCCACCACCGCTTTGTTGGGTTGCACCGGCATTCGCATCAATGTGGATACCAGTCGAGAAGTGCGATATATTTTTGGGGTATTGACTTCGGTATGTACGGGTATGTCTTTACGACATTTTACTGCCATTACCACTTCTTCGAGTGCAGTATTTCCGGCGCGTTCGCCGATTCCGTTAATGGTCACTTCCACTTGCCGTGCACCGTTGATTATTCCCGAAATCGTATTGGCGGTCGCCATTCCCAAATCGTTATGGCAATGTGTCGATATGATTGCCTTGTGGATATTTTTCACGTTTTCCGCAAGGAATTTTATTTTCGCGCCGTATTCGTCGGGCGTACAATAGCCCGTCGTGTCGGGAATATTCACCACGGTGGCGCCCGCGGTAATTACCGCTTCAATCACTTTGGCCAAATATTCGTTCTCGGTGCGTCCGGCATCTTCGGCGTAAAATTCCACATCTTCGACGTATTTTTTGGCATATTTCACGCACGCAACGGCTCGCTGCAAGATTTCCTCTTGCGTGGAATTAAACTTATGAGTGATGTGATACCACGAAGTTCCGATTCCGGTATGTATGCGTTTGTTTTTCGCAAAATGAAGCGCATCGGCAGCCACGTCTATATCTTTTTCCACGGCACGGGTAAGTGCGCAAAGCGTCGGACGGGTGATTACTTTCGATAACTCGACGATCGAATTGAAATCGCCGGGACTCGAAATCGGAAATCCCGCCTCGATAATATCCACACCCAACTCGTCAAGCGCTTTGGCTACTTCTATTTTTTCCAGCGTGTTCAGCTGGCATCCGGGGACTTGCTCACCGTCGCGGAGCGTAGTGTCGAAAATGTACAATTTATCACTCATGATGTTTTATTTATTAATGGAATAAAGTTATTGTTTTTACCGAAATCAAAAAAGCCATCCTCGATTCGGAGAATGGCTTTTTTGATTTTTTTAATTTTTTAATACAAGCATACCATCCTCTCTCACCGACTAATAAGAATTAGAGTGATTCCCGTAATGATGAGGATAATACGATTATTCATGACCCAGTTTTTAATTTGAAACCTTGATGCAAAAATATAAAAAATTTATGTTATGCAACATATTTTATAATATTTTTTTGTCATTTTAAAAATTCACTTGCTTTAGCGAACACCTTATTAAATTGTTCCGTTACTTCCCGCGTAATCGAAGTTCGTGCGGGGAAAGGATCTTCATGTTTGTATTCGTACGGGAAATCGAATATTTCGACTTTGGTCGGAATATCTCTGGTTGCACCCTGTAACGTATTAATTACCTCATACGACGGTACTACCGTGTCGTTTGCCAATGCAACGGCCATAATTTGCCCGCTCATGCGTCGAAAAATATCTTCTCTGAACTTTCGCATATTTCCGTAATTCAACATGCTTCGAAAATTAACGCCTTCGGGATGTTCTTCGCCGAGATAATGCCGCAGCCGGTCATCTTTTTTCAAATGACTTTCGAGATGTTCCACCACAAAGGAGTAAAGCGCAACATTGGCTTCGCTGTCGAGAATAAACTTGGACACGGGCGACAACCGATTGAATACCGGACCTCCGCAAAACATGAATAATTTCGATTGATCGAAATAACCGTTTTGGTTGGTCATCATCAATATTTCGGCCAACAGGCATCCTATGGAATACGCAAAAAAGTCGAACGTGGCGTCGGGATTGATCACCGGATGTCGTCCCGATTTTATTTCTTCAACCAGTT
>JAVBNP010000083.1:0-2763 GCA_031551455.1 Bacteroidales bacterium
AGTTCCGCGCGCGGCGCTCACCGCCAACCGCATCGCCGAAGCTGCCGAGTTCTTCTCGTTCGGAACCAACGACCTCACGCAAATGACTTTCGGCTATTCGCGTGACGACATCGGCAAATTCCTGCCCGTTTATCTCGAAAAGGGTATCCTGAAACACGACCCGTTCCAAATACTCGACCAAAAAGGCGTGGGACAATTGATCAGCATGGCTACGGTCAACGGCCGTTCGGTACGGCCCGATTTGAAAGTGGGTATTTGCGGCGAACACGGCGGCGAACCGAGTTCGGTAGAATTCTGCCATCACATCGGTCTCAATTACGTAAGTTGTTCGCCTTTCCGCGTGCCCATCGCACGTTTGGCGGCGGCACATGCGGCCATTAAAGGCAATAAATAAACAATGCAAACCTATCGGGTTTAGCTTCGCTGAACTCACAAACTCGGTTTAAAAACCCGATAGGTTTATTTTTCTTATTAAACCTTACAAGTCTTTCCCGACTTGTCGGGTTTTTATGTTTCATCCCCGGTGGTTACCGCACCGTATCATACCTTCCGACCATGCTGCAAAAAATATATTCGTATAATGTTAACGGGCTGCGTGCCGCAATGAACAAGGGATTCAACGATTGGCTGCGTGAAGCACAACCGGACATCTTATGCCTTCAAGAAATTAAGGTACAACCGGAACAAATAGATACTTCCGTTTTCGACCGTCTCGGATATCGACATTATTGGTATCCGGCACAAAAAGCGGGATACAGCGGTGTGGCTCTTTTGTGCAAAGAAAAGCCCGACAAGGTTATTTACGGCATGGGGATTGAAAAATATGATTCGGAAGGCAGAATGATTCGTGCAGACTTCGGCGACATCAGCGTTATGTCCGTATATTTTCCTTCCGGTACGACGGGCGATTTGCGTCAAGCATTTAAAATGATTTTTCTGGACGACTTTCTGCAATATGCGGAAAATCTAAGGAAAGAACGCCCAAATCTGATTATTTCGGGCGATTACAACATTGCGCATACCGACATTGATATCAATCATCCCGAACGGCACGGAAAAATGTCGGGATTTCTTCCGGAAGAACGACAATGGGTCGATCATTTTTTGGCCCACGGTTACGTGGATACTTTTCGGTTGTTTCACAACGAACCGAACCAATACAGTTGGTGGAGTTATCGTTCCGCAGCGCGTGCCAAAGATCTCGGTTGGCGAATAGATTACAACACGACAACCGTTTCGGTGGTACCGAGAATCAAAGATGCATCGATTTTACAAAACGTGGTTCATTCGGATCATTGTCCGGTAACGGTGACAGTTGATTTTTAAAACCATCCGAATCGTAAAGACACCGAACCCATAAATCCCCGAAAATCATTATCTTCCAATTGGGGTAAATCGACTCCGAATAAAAATTGGTAGGAAACGCCCGCACATAATTGCACGAATGACGTTATGTTCAGTTTTGCTTGCAGTGAAGGTGTAAATATGTTGACTCTGTCGCGGGTAAGTATTTTTTTTTCGATGTTGTCGCGTAAAGAAAGATTTCCCCAGCCTATTTGTACGGACACATCATATTGAATCAATTTCTTCGACCGAAAATTGAGGCCCGTCAAAATGCCGCCTTGCGACATTCCCAGTTTTTTGCCCGCATAAAATTCATTGTCGGGGTATACTTCTTGAAATTCCAAACTTCGGCTTCCGTATGCTCCCAAATAAAAATTATTAAGTACCAAGGCGCCGTCACCGCCCATAAATCCCGTATAATCATTATTAAACGGAGTAACCCCTGCCGTGATGCCTCCGAAAGCACTAATCCGCGCTCCCTCGTCCAGCAACGTTTTCATTTGGGTCGGTTGTTGTCCCGATAATCGAACGGAAAAGACAACCAACAACCATACAACAGGAATAACCCGTAACATCTTTCGTCATTATTTAAAATATCGGAAAATCATTTGGCGGGTAAATTGGAAATAACATTCCCGATGGCAACCGTAACCAGCATTTTGGATATTTTAAGCTCGCTTTTCTTGCGTTCGGGATTTGCATGAAAAAAACCGTCGTTCATACGACTGGCCAATTCGTTGCATAATTCGTTCAACGCTTCGGTTTTGGCATTATCCAACATACTGGTGGGGGCAGCTTCAATTCCGCGAATAATCTCAACAGCTTCTTCGATCAATGAAATGTATTTACGCGCCACTTGATCGTCGTAAAGATAAAAACCGTTGATTGTATTTTGAATTTCTGTTAACCTCGTATTCATAATTATTACTTTTTATTAATACTTTACATCGAAAAACACGACAATCAACGACGAAAATACTACATTATTAAATGATTGATACTTCCACTTACAACAAAAACGAAAAAACTTTACGAACGTCTGTTTTTGTTTGACAAAACCCTATTATTCGGTTACTAAAAGAATTATTTGCCTGCCGGATTTTCGAAAAAAAACTGTTATTGCGTTCTTATATTCAACAGTCATCATCTAATTCAACATTTTTTGACCGGAAATGTTTTATCAACTCCGGTATCAATCACTCAATACCAGTTTTTTCCGAATTAATTGTTTCAAAAATTTTTGCACGTCTTCGCGGCAGGCCTCTTCATCAATGTCGAATTCATGAGTCAACAGATCGATCAATTGCTCGAATGAACGAGGCGTTTCAAGCAATTCCCAAATTCTGGTCGCTACGGAGTTCAAACCGTAATATTCGCCCGTTTCGATGCTCATCATTACCACTTCATCGTCAATTCGAC
>JAVBNP010000165.1:0-23685 GCA_031551455.1 Bacteroidales bacterium
AGATTTCGATCCCGCAAAAAAATACCCGTTGCTGGTGTATTATTACGAAAAATGGTCCGATCTTTTGTACAATTATTACCCGCCCGCACCCAGTCGGTCGTCTATTAATTTCCCTTATTTTTGCAGCCGCGGATACATCATTTTCATTCCCGATATATATTACACCACGGGACATCCCGGCGAAAGCGCATATAATTACGTGGTATCCGGAGTGAAAAAGTTGTGCGAAAATCCGTGGATCGACGAAAAACATATGGGCTTGCAGGGACAAAGTTGGGGCGGTTATCAAACGGCTTATTTGATTACCCGAACAAACATGTTTGCCGCGGCGGGAGCGGGAGCATCCGTTACGAATATGTTCAGTGCATACGGCGGCATTCGTTGGTCGACCGGTCACAGCCGACAATCGCAATACGAAAACACGCAATCGCGTATCGGACAAACGCCTTGGGAAGCGCCCGAATTGTATACGGAAAATTCCCCGCTGTTCTTTGCCGATAAAGTGGAAACGCCGTTGTTGATGATGCATAACGACAAAGACGGAGCGGTACCCTGGTATCAAAGCATCGAGTATTTTATGGCGTTGCGTCGGTTGGAGAAGCCGGTATGGTTGTTGCAATACAACGACGAACAACATAATCTCGAACAACGTAAAAATTGCAGAGATATCAGTATCAGATATCAACAATTTTTCGATCATTACCTGAAAGGCGAACCGATGCCCGTTTGGATGGAAAAAGGCGTTCCCGCCATTGATAAAGGAATTGATTACGGATTAGGTTACGAATAGTGCAGGTGATCAAAATTGTTTTAGCTTTGCGGAGAGAAATCAAATAATCAAAATATCATCAATTAAATAAACATCGTATCATGAACAACATCTTGGAAAAAATTGCAGAATGCGTGGAATTCGGCAAAATCAATTTAAATTCGCCCTATCCGCCCAACATGAAAGGACAACCCGGAGCCGATGAACTTACGGTAGAAGCATTGAACGCGGGAATCGCACCCGTCGACATCCTTACCAAAGGTTTGATCGAAGGTATGGGAAAAGTCGGCGTCAAATTCAGAGAAAACAAAGTATTTGTTCCCCAAGTGTTGATGAGCGCCAAAGCGATGAGCGGCGCCATGTCTCATTTGAAAAAATTCTTTAACGACGGTTCGGTGCAACGCAAAGGTCAGTTCATCATCGGTACGGTGGAAGGCGACTTGCACGACATAGGCAAGAACTTGGTGAGCATGATCGTGGAAGGTAACGGTTACGAAGTAATCGACCTCGGAGTAGACGTATCTGCCGAAAAATTCATCAATGCCATCAAAGAACATCCGAAAGCATACGTCGGCATGTCGGCGCTGTTGACCACGACCATGGTGAACATGGAAAAAATCAACAAAGCCATCAAGGCCGAATTCCCGAAAACGGTTACCTGTGTCGGCGGAGCACCCTTGAACGGCGAGTTTGCCCAAAAGATAGGTGCCGACTATTACGCGAGTGAACCTCAAGCGTTGGTCGACATTTTGAACCGTTTGGTTGCTTAAATAATACCGTATTTTTCGATTTTACGTTATAACGATAACCCCGCAAACAAACTTAAAGGGTGTGGGGTTTATTGAATTATCCCGAAACCGGTTAACCCCGGATGTTAAGTTATTATAATCGGTCGCAAGGAACATTTAATAAAAAATATTATGCCCGATTTTGTATATTACGATTTTGATATCGATCAATTAAACGTTTCCGTCGACGATGCTTTGGATACGCTTCGCGAACCGGACAGGTCGGAGAATAATCCGATCGTCGGCGAAGTGAAAGAAGTATACGACCGATTACCGGAAATATGCGACATTCGCGGCGGTTATGCGATTTACGATCGAATCGATATTTTCCCCGACGGCAGAATCGGTATTGACGGAACCGAAATCGAGACGCATAAACGAGTATGCGTCTACATGAAAAATTCCGAAAAAATAGCGGTGTTTATTTGTACCGCTGGGATAGGTTTTACCGAACAAACGAAACGGTACAACGGCGAAGGTGAGTTTTTAAAAGCTTTTACCGTCGACTCTTTCGGAAGTATCGTCGTTGAAAAAGCGATGGACAAAATACAGGCCGATTTACAGGCGAAAATGCGATCCGAAGGATTGGAAATCACCAATCGTTACAGTCCCGGATATTGCAATTGGAAACTTGTCGGCCAAAAACAATTATTTGCTCTGTTGCCCGAAAACCGATGCCGCATATCCCTTACGAAAAGTTCGTTGATGTTGCCCATCAAATCAGTAAGCGGTATTATCGGGATCGGCAAAACGGTTAAATACAGAGAATATACCTGTGAAACATGTAACGACTTGGCGTGCGTCTATCGGGAAATAAGACAACGGCAGGCCGTTCAATCATCATAATCGAATAATCAAAACATTAAATATCATGCAAAATATGACCCCGAGAGAACGTATCATAGCTACGTTGAACCGTCAACCCGTCGACCGATATCCCGTCGATCTTTGGTGTACGCCCGAGGTTCTCGAAACATTGAAAACGCATACGGGCCAACAAGACGAATTGGCCGTGTATAAAGCACTCGGACTCGATAAAATCGTATGGATTTTTCCGGGCTACGGCGGACGGTATTTCGATCCCAACGACAGCGGCGAAATAACCATGTGGGGCGTTCCCACGCGAATGGTCAAAGCGGGACTTGCCACGTATCAGGAATACATCAATCCTCCGATAGGCGACTATTATGATCCCGCTCAATTGGCAACCTACCATTCGTGGCCCGATCCGGCCAATTTCGATTACGACGGGTCGAAAGCGTTGGGTGATCTTGCTCGGTCATGGAACTTTGCCACCATCGGCCCGTGGATATCGCATTTCGAAATCTATTGTCAAATGCGCGGTTTGGAAAATTCTTTGATGGATACCTTGGCGTGTCCCGAGTTCTTGGATGCCACGCTCGACAGAATCGATTCCATTCAAACAAAGATGTTGGAACGTTTCATCAAAGAAATGGGCGACCGATTGGATATCATTTTCATCAGCGACGATATGGGAATGCAGGGAAATCTGCTTATTCCGCTCGAAGTATGGGAAGAACATTTCAAACATCGTTTGAAAGGATGGTGCGACCTTATCCACAGCTACGGAAAGAAAGTGTTGTATCATACCGACGGTGCCGTACTCCCGTTAATTCCCGGATTGATCGAATGCGGCATCGATAGTCTTAACCCCATACAGCACGTTTGTCCGGGTATGGAAACCGCCGAATTGAAACGCCTTTTCGGTAAAGATCTCATTTTCCACGGAGGTATCGAAAATCAAAAAATCCTTCCCATGGGAACCGCCGACGAAGTGGTTGCCGAAACGCGCATGTGTTTGGAAACGTTGGGCAAAGGCGGCGGATATATTTGCTGTTCCTGCCATAACGCTCAAGCGGGAACGCCGGTAGCGAATATCCTTGCGATGATAGATACCGTTAAGAATTACAAAGAATAGGGATACCGATGCTTTTTCCCGATAGCCGGTGCTATCGGGAAAAAGCATATTTTGACCACATGTACCAATATACAACTATAGCTTGAATCCGAAAATTAAAAGTGTTCACGAGTTACTTTTCTGTATTCATGCGGACTTGTTCCTGTTTTCACACGGAAAAAGTACGAAAAGTAATCGGTAGATTCAAAATTAAGCAAAATAGCTATCTGTTTTATTGATTCATCGGTATTTGATAACAATTCTTTGGCTTTTTCGATTTTCAGTTGAAGTATATATTGTAAAGGAGCAAGTCCCGTGTATTGCTTAAAAAGTTTTCGGAAATTGGAATAGCTCATGTGAAGCGACTTGGCCGCATTTTCGGGAGTTAATTGAAATTGAATGTCTTCGCGTAATGCAATGCAGGCTTTTTGTATCAATTCGGCATTCCGATCTTCAAACTTATCATTTTTTGTTATTGAATACATCAAACCCAAAATATGGTGAAGCATTCCTGTTAATATTTGTTGAAATCCGGGTTTTTGTTGTTGGGCACAGATAATCATTTCGGAAAAGAGTTTTACGATTTGTTCGTTAATACCAATATCGAAAAAGGGATCCCGTTTGCTCGACATTAAGGGTATAAATCGATCAAAAAACGTTCCCGAAAAAGTAACCCAATACTCATCCCATCCCGTTTGTTTCATCGGTCTGTAATTGTGCCATTCCTTGGGAAATAGCATGAATGAATATCCTTGATTGAGTTGCTTGACGGGAACGGCGGATGACACGAATAACCCTTCTCCCCGTGTAAGATAAACGAGTGCATAAGTATCAATGGTGCGACCAATCTTCGGATTGAATGCAAAACCGGCAGGATGTCCTTCTGCGGGATAAGAACTTTGCGGTGGAATGGATTGGAACCCGACACCTTTTACATACATTCCCCATTTTACGTCTTCTTCATTGATGGGTAGGTATTTGAGGACAATATATGTGGTTTGTTTTGAATTCATCAAAATGTAATGATTTAAACCAACCTAATACCATACTTTGTTGTGAAACAAAAGATATATTAGGAAAACACACTTTTTAAGTGTATCCTCAAATGTAAGTATTGTTTATGCATATATTTTTTTAGAAACAATGGCTTGCAATTAATGTTTACTTCATTTGAAATTTTGTGTATTTGGAATACATCAGTGTAATAAGTTTTTTTAGCTTAAAATAAGTACTTTATGTGCCTTGTGTTATTGTGATAATAATACTTTTTGTATAGTTTTAATTGATATGGAAGTTGAATCGCTGTATTTTTTTATCAAAACATTAAGTGTTTTTATCAAATTACCATGTTTTGGGTGTATTGCTTAAATCGGAATTCTTAGAATGGGTTCATGCAAAAAACAAGGATAAAAAGCATGCATGATTTCATTTGCCAAAAAATTAATGTTTTTTATCAAATAGTTTGGTCCTATTGAGCAAATGGCGGCATAACTTTGTATATTTAATATTTTCTTCAAATTTTATAACTTTTTAATCTATGTGTTAGGGTCAAACCACAATACATTAGTTATTTACATTATTATTTAAATCGAAAATATGAGCAAACGTTTACGGTCTTTGGACGCTTTACGGGGATTTGATATGTTTTGGATTACCGGTGGAGCAAATATTTTTATAGGGTTGGCTACTTTGACGGGATGGCCTATTTTTGAATGGTGGGCGAGTCAGTTTCGTCATGCTCCGTGGCACGGATTTACGATTTACGATATGATATTTCCGCTGTTTCTTTACATAGCGGGTATTTCGTTTCCTTTTTCCGTAGCGGCACGTTATTCGCAAAAATCCGAGAGAAAATCATTATACATACATATATTCAGACGCGGATTTATGCTGGTATTGTTCGGTCTGATATGCAATGGGTTACTGCAATTCGATTTTTCAAACTTGCGCGTAGCGAGCGTGTTGGGACGTATCGGGTTGGCATGGATGTTTGCCGCTCTTATTTTCATCAACACCAAAAATACGGCACGTATAATATGGTGTGCGGGATTATTGATTGGTTATTGGTTATTGTTGACTTTTGTTCCTGCTCCCGATTTTCCCGGAGCCGAAAGATTTTCGCCGGAAGGAAATTTTGCGAGTTATTTTGACAGATTATTTTTACCGGGAAAGCTGTATTTTAGGGGAATTCATGATCCCGAAGGACTATTAAGCACGGTTCCCGCAATATCAACGGCATTGTTGGGCATGTTTACCGGGCAATTCATCCGGAGAAGCAAGGAAGGGCTCACCGAAATGAAAAAGACCGGATACATAGCTCTTGCGGGAGCAATATTGGTCGGCATCGGTTTACTTTGGGATATGGTATTTCCCATCAACAAAAACTTATGGACAAGCTCTTTCGTATGTTATGTGGGCGGATGGAGTATATTGTTGTTTGCGCTTTTCTATTTAATCATTGATGTGCTCGGGTACGGAAAGTGGTCGTTCTTCTTTGTCGTTATCGGCGCCAATTCTATTACGATTTATATGGCGCAACGAATGATAAACTTCAAATATACCGCCGATTTTCTTTTTGGCGGGATAGTGAGTTGTTTCCCTTATTTATGGATAGAACTGCTGAATGCTTGTGCCTTTGTGACAGTATGGTGGATGTTCCTGTATTATTTGTACAAAAACAAAATATTTTTAAAGGTCTGATTGTTCGACAAACATTGATCCACAATGGCATGATTGTCGAATGTTCCAACTTATTGACGCAAACGATCAAAATCATTGTTTAGTTTAATAGAAAAATAAATGTTAACATGAATCGAAATCGAATAAAAATCGAAGTTGGTTCGGATGTATTCCATTATTCCGAAAATATGATACGTATCTTTCGTAAAACTCTTTTGACATTTTTTTTTGTCGCATTTTATTCGTTTTCGGCGTTTTCCGGCAATAAATCATTTATAAAAGTAATTCCGATCGGTGATCCGCCGAAATTTAAAGAAGAATTACCCGGCGATTTGATTAAAATCCCTGCCAATACGGTAGGACTTCCGTTGAAAAATGCCAACCCGGATCTAATCAAAGAGTTTGTTACTCCTCCCCTCGGATATGGAGAAAGCCCTTTTTATTGGTGGATCGGCGAAAAATTGGAAAAAGACAGAATCCTTTGGCAGATGGATCAACTAAAAGAAAAACACGTATGGGGATTGGTAATATCCATACATCATACAGATAAACATATTTTCAATGCATATAAGACCGATCCCGTACAATACAGCGATGAATGGTGGGATTTGGTGAAATGGGCCGCCGACGAATGCGAGAAAAGAGGAATGACCTTGGGAATTAACGATTACGTGCATCATTATCCCGGTGAAGGATGGTGGGTCGACGATATTTCTGCCGAATATCCCGAAGTATTCGGTAAACAAATGATTTGCACGGATTACAACGCAAAGGGCGGCGATGCTTTTGAATGCGGAATACCCGTGGAATTATTGAATGTTCGAGCATATAGAACAACAGAACGGAATAAAATCGTTTCCGGGGCTTTATCCGTTGACCTGTCGGATAAAATTGTCAACAATAAATTACAATGGACTCCTCCTTCCGGTGAATGGAAAATTAAGGTGATAAGTTACAAAACGAACACGATGTCGTTTGATGCGATGAATCCCGTATTCGGCCGAGAAATCATCAAAAGATTTTACCAACGATTCGAAGATAAATTACCGGGTCGGATGGGAAAAAGTTTTAATATTTTTGACCATGATGAAGAGGGCTGGTTCTGGATTGACGGTGCCGTTTGGAACGATAAATTTGCCGAAACTTTTCAAAAAAGACACGGTTACGATATCGTTCCCGAATTAAGCGCTTTATTTGAGGACATCGGGCCGCGTACACCGAAAATTCGCATGGATTATTGGGAAACCCTTTCCTTCCTAATGCAGGAAGCTTATTTCAAACCGGTATCCAAGTGGATTGATCAACGCGGCATGATGCATTGGATCGACCATGCGGGCAGAGGACAATCGCCGGGCGAATTCGGGAACTACATGAACATGATACGTTGGTTAACTCCGGGGATGGATCAATGGGGAACCGAACGCAACATTATTAAAGATAAGGTGGCCTCATCGGCAACTCATTTGTACGATCGGCATCGCGCATGGCTGGAAGGTAACCACAGTATCGGATGGGGAGTAACTCCGGCCGTACTTTTGGACCTGATGCATTATCATTATGCTGCCGGTATGAATCAATATTCATTGCACGGCCTTTACTACTCCACCCTCGGAGGATGGTGGGAATGGGCGCCTCCGTGTTTTCATTTCCGAATGCCTTATTGGAACCATGCAGAAACGTGGTTTAAATACATCGAACGGTTGAGTTATTTAATGAGCCAAGGTGAACATCGATGCGATGTCGCGATGTTGTACCCCGTAACCGTCAGTCAATCGGTGATGGATGATGAAGGCAGAAAGTTTACGGAGTGTGCGTTTGCAACCGCCGACGATCTTTTTAATTGCGGTGTCGATTTCGATTTTATCGACGATTCTTCCATACAAAGAGCATCAATCGATAACGGAAAGTTGGAAATTGCCGGAGAAACGTATCGTGTATTGGTATTGCCGGACATGAAAGCGATTTCATATCAAACGATGGAAAAGATTTTGGCTTTTTATCGTGCCGGAGGCAAAGTTGTCGCCTTGGATTATCTTTCCGAATCAAGTGATCGAATCGGTCGAGACGATCCTGTTTTGGCATCCATGCAAGACGAAATATTCGGAATGTCTTTCATGGATTATACGCCGATGATGCTGCAAACAAAGATGCAGACGAACAAAAACGGCGGTATCGGTTTTTTTGCCCGCAGGATACCCAAAGCATATGATCTTTTAAGGAGCAACAGGTTAAATGCAATCCTTTCCGTGTTGGATAAAACGGCGATCCGCGATTTCGAATGGATCAATAAACCGGAAGGTTATAACAAAGCATATCACGTAAACCATCGAAAAGTCGGAACTCGCGACATATATATGGTATACGGCATACCGAAAGATGCGGAATGTGCTTTTCGCAGTACCGGAAAAGTTGAATTGTGGGATGCTTGGACCGGGACAACGAAAGAAATATTCGAAACCCGCCGGAAAGGAGAACAAACCATTGTGAAAATGCCGTTGGCGGTAACCGAATCGCAATTGATCGTTTTTAATAACGATAAATCGGAAAATATTTTTGTCGAAAAATCGAACTTGATAAGCATCACTAAAATTGTTCGGGAAAACGGAAAAGTCACCGTCGAAGGAACCGCTTGTTCTTCGGGCGACAAAACGGTTGACATCCGTGTGGACGGTAAAGTTATTTCCTTAAAGAAAACCGTCGATGCTCCTTCACCCATTCAAGTAATAAGCGGCGAATGGGAATTCGAGCTGATTCCCACAATGGATAATCGTTGGGGCGATTTCAGACTTCCCTCATTTAACGACATGATCGGTGCGGAAGCGCGTCATTTTTACTATAGTGAAGAATCGAAAGCATCCGGTCCGGAAAAACCGACTTTCGATCATTCGTCATGGAAAAAAATCACATACGGATACGGCCCTCGTTTTTATCGATTGGGCCCGTTATCGTTGGGCGATACCGTTCGCGAAAAAACATTGACCGTTCAAAAGCGACCTGGACACACCTTTACGACCGTTAACCAAACTGTACAGAACTGGGAAGAATTGTGTTATTCTTGGCGTTGGGGTATTGAAAGTGAGCCGGGAACGCAAGGGTATCACGGATTGAAGGGACGCATATTCAACGATTTTATTCAATTCGGAACTCAAATTTTTGATCCCGACAAGTTTACGTACGAAAGTGGAGAAAACGGCACCTGTAATTATTTGTGGACTACCGTAACTCGTGAAAAAGCAGGAAAAGTAAAAGTATCTTTCGGGGCATTGGCACCGACATCCGTATGGCTGAACGGAAAGAAAATCAATCCGCGTGCGGCTGAAATGATACTTCAAAAAGGTGTTAATACCATATTGGTTCGTTTCGACGGATACGGAAGGACACATTATGTGTTGGAACCCGAAGAAAAAACGGAGTGGAAACAAACGTTGCCCCTTTCCATGAAATGGTATGGAATGCCCGGGTTGACGGAATATAATGTTCGTCCCGAAGAAAAAAATCCCGCGGGATGGTATCGCTTTCTTTCCCCTCCGGGATTAACAGAAATGAAAGGCTTCATAAAATGTCGCTCGGCGAAGGTATGGGTAAACGGAATTGAACAAAAAGTTGAGATCGGAACAACGTCAAAAGACGTCCCCGGAGCGAAATCATTTAACGTAAAAGTGAACAATCCCGAACGAAAATCCGTTGTTGTGGCTGTAAGGGTTGAACAGGAACCCGGAATATACGGAGGCGCTGTATTTCCCGAACCGATCGGTTTGAAATGCGGAAAAGGAGCAATAAATACGGGAGATTGGTCTCAATTCGGCGTTATGGAAGATTTTTCCGGAGGAGGACTCTATCGAAAAATCGTTACGATGACCGCAGAGCAGGTCAAAGAAAATGTTATCCTCGATTTGGGGAACGTATCGGCGACAGCGGGAGTATCGATAAACGGAAAGAAAGTTGATGTAAAAGTACAACCTCCGTGGACATTTAATATATCCGATTATCTGAAACAAGGCGATAATGTGGTCGAAGTAACGGTATATAACTCGTTGTCGAATCATTATAATACGATACCTTCTTTATATCGGGGAGATCTTTTATCCGGATTGCTCGGACCCGTACGAATAACATTTGAAAAGAAAATTATTTTGCACGAAGAATATTGATTTGGAATGACACTTAACATCTGAAATGAGTTGCAGATAAGTAATTGATTATTTGCAGTGTTTTTTAGGAGATAATAAAAACAAGAAAAAACAGCCGACAATGATTTTTGTCATTGTCGGCTGTTTTTTCTTGTTGCATTTATCACATTTTTGATTGAAAAAGACATCATTTATAACACAATCAACAATTTACTTTAATTTATTTTTATCAAAAATTTAATGAAATGTATCATTTTGTTAAGTTTTTTGGGAAACATAACAAATACTTTTGCTCATACTAAATGATGAAAAAACTTGTTTAGTGAAAATTTTGTGAGTTTAAACTGTAGTAATTAAATTTTATTAACTTAAAAAAAGGAAATGAAATGAAAATGAGGTTTCTATTTTTATTGTTTTGCTATTTTTTAATAAGTAGCGGAGTGTACGCTCAAATTTCCGTATCCGGAAGAATTGTGGATACGGACGGGCTTGAAATCCCGGGAGTTACTGTAATGGTTAAAGGTACAACTATTGGTACGGTTACCGATGCAACCGGTGCATATACTCTTGACAGAATTCCGAATGAAAGTGCCGTGTTGCAGTTTTCTTTTGTCGGATACAGAGCGCAAGAAAAGGTCGTGGGTAACCAAAGAGTGATTAACTTGACCATGGAGGAAGAAAATTTGGAATTGGACGAAGTCGTTGTGGTCGGATACGGGACATCCCGTAAAAGAGATTTAACCGGGGCCATTCAAAGCGTCAAATTGGAAGATTCACCTCTTGCGACACTGCCCAATATCAATCCGATGTTGGCTTTATCGGGTACCGTTGCCGGTTTTGATTACGTGCCTCAATCGGGAGCGGGAGAAGATGCTACCAGGTCCATGACGATTCGCGGAACAAATTCCATCGATAAAAATGATAACGGGTTAAATAAACCGTTGATTGTGGTTGATGGTTCCATTTTTTACGGGAATATTAATGAGATCAACATGAATGATGTTGCGAGCATTGATGTATTAAAAGATGCCAGCGCCGCCGCCATTTACGGATCTCGTTCGGCAAACGGGGTTATTCTTATTACCACTAAAACCGGAAAAGCGGGAAAGCCGACCATAAACCTTAACGCATACGTGGGTTGGCAATCGTGGTCGCGCAAGCCCAATTTGTTTGGTAAGAATGAGGAAGAAAAATACCTTGAAAGACGCAGGATGGCCTATATTGCGACAGGTGATGCCCCCGTGGGAACCAGCGTTGGACTTAATATGTTGAACACCAAAGAACAAGAAGCGTATAATGCCGGACAATGGACCGATTGGATCGATGAGATAACACAACATAAACCCACGCAAAACTACTCTGTCAGTATTTCCGGAAGTTCAGACAGGGCAAGTTATTATCTTTCGGCTGGTTATTTGTCGCAAAGCGGTCCCCTTTACAATGATGATTACAAGAAAAAAACCTTCATGGGAAAGGTGGATACGAAAATCACGGATTGGTTAACCATCGGAGTAAAAGGTAATTATTTTACAGGTGACGAACCCGGATATAGACCGTTCATGAATTCGGCAACATGGCTTACTCCGTATTCGTACAAATATATACAAACACCGGGTTACACGCAATGGTATGATTCCAATCCGGGGTACGGCGGAGCTAACCCTTTCATCGGATTTTGGAGATCAGATTTGGATACTCAGCCGCTCGGTCCGGCATATTCGGAAATAGAACGCAAAAGCGAAAATGTCAGCGGTAACGGTTGGCTTCAGATTGATGTTCCTTGGATACAGGGCTTAAGGTATAAATTTACCATGAGTGCCGTTCAAAACAACTGGCAACAAAACATGTTTGCTTACCCGGAACAATTTGTCGATACGGATCAACAAGACCAAATGGATGACCCGAGTATGTGGTATCAAAACAGTTACGGACAAGCGGTTGCGGACATCAGTACGGTTTGGACCTTGGACCAGATATTGACGTATGCGAATTCGTTCGGCAAACATAATGTGGACGCCATGGTGGGGTATACACGCGACAAAAACACATACAGCCGGGTGAACGAATTCGGGAAAGGATTTACGACTCCTCCTCTTTTGGGATGGAACGGATTACATTTGGCAACTTCCCAAATGGTGAAAAAGGAGCAAACTCAATCCCAAAACGTGGGATACATGGTGCGGTTAAACTATAACTATGCTTATAAATACTACATAACAGGTAATTTTCGGCGCGACGGATTTTCCGGATTCGCCGAGGGACATAAATTCGGAAATTTCCCCGGTGTATCCGTCGGGTGGGCTATTTCCGAAGAAGAATTCATGAAGAGTATCGGATGGTTGGATTATTTGAAAATCAGAGCATCGTACGGTGTGAACGGAAATCAGGGAATCGGTCCGTATGCAACGCTTTCGGAGGTGGAATATGGCTGGACCGTATACGGCAGTACGCCCGAAATGGCTGTATATCCCAGTACGTTGGGTAATACTTCGTTAACATGGGCGGAAACGAAAACAATGAATTTCGGATTAAACTTCAATGTATTGAAAAACAGACTATCGGGTGTTGTTGATGTCTACAAATCCGAAACCATCAACCAATTATTGGAGCGTAATTTACCTTACTTGACGGGATACGATGATGTGAGGACCAATATCGGACAAGTAAACAATAAAGGTGTGGAAATTACCTTAAATTCCGTTAATTTTCAAGGCGATGGAAAAGACAAATTCCGTTGGGAAAGTGGTGTCGTTTTCGCACTTAATCGGAATGAATTGGTTTCTCTTTACGGCGAGGGAGATGATATGGACGTATCTGCTGCCTCGTTATCGGGTGGAGATGCATTGATCAAAGGAAAATCCATTCGTTCCGTCTACGATTTAAAAATGTTGGGTATTATGCAAAAAGGTGATCCGAGGATAGCTCAATACGACGGAGCTCAAGCGGGAGATGTTCTGTTTGAAGACTACGGAGGACCGAATAAAAGCGGGCCGGACGGTAAAATCACAGCAGATGACCGTCATTGGATCGGCGACAGAGATCCTCTTTTCACGATGAATATTAACAATACGTTTTCGTACAAAAATTTCACCTTGTATATAGGGCTTAAATGGAATGCCGGAAACAAAACGCATTATTTGGGAAAAGACCCGTTCGGTTCGTTTCATAATCCTTTAGCGGGGATGCAAAATGCCGCGAGACTCAAGTTGGATCCTTGGACGGAAGATAACCCGAGCAATGATGTCCCGAGATTGAATTATACCAATCCGTATACCTATTATTTTTGGCAACCGCGCGCTTTCTTGAAAGTAAAAGATATTACATTATCCTACAACGTGGATGCGAAATTTCTTGAAAGATTTAACATAAAAGGATTAAATGTGTATGTGAGCGGGAAAGATTTGTTGACGTTCACCAAATGGACCGGATTGGATCCCGAGTCCGGAGGTACGATTGCCGCTCAACCGAGCAGCGCATACGGTTGGGCTAACCCCGTATACAGAACGATTGCCGTTGGTGCATCGATTACATTTTAATTCATTAAAAAATATCAATGATGAAAACAAAAATTCATATCATAATTTCCGCTATATTGATGATGCCCTTATTTTTGCAAGGGTGCAATGACGATAAATTTTTGGAAGAAAAGTCCTACATATTAACCACGGACGTTGCATTCACAACCCCGGCACAAATAGAAATGGGACTTAATTATCTGCATAATAGGGTACAGTGGTTAATGCTTTACCAGACTTCAACACATAATTTTATGATCAACGGGGTAGGATTGGATACCTTTGCAGCATTACAAAGTTGGTTCATTACCAGCGATTGGACGGCAATGACCCCTATGGAAATAGGATACAACCGGCACTGGTATCAATTTTTGAGCCAAATCATACAATATGCAAATATCGTAAAAGAGGCGGCAGAAGAAACAGATGCGAATGCTTGGCCTACCCCGACGAAAAAAGCGGAAACCATAGGCGAAGCATTGTTCTTCAGAGCATGGGCACACAGATCTTTGGTGGGAATGTTCGGAGATTGGCCGATTATTACCGAAGCCACAAGATCGGCTAAAGTTGACTTTGTACGTCAGCCGCGTGTGGATGTTTGGAAACAATGTGCAGCCGATCTTGAATTGGCAAGTCAAACATTACCGAAAGAGACGAATCAACCGGGACGGATCGTAAAAGCCGCAGCAGATCATTTGCTGGCCGAAGTTTGCATCAGTGTGGCCGACCATAGTTCCGCGGATAAAGCAGTTTATTTGGATAAATCCATTAAAGCCGCAAATCGTGTGATAAATAAAGAAGACGGAGATTACGAATTGATGAAGGATCGTTTCGGAAAACGTGCGACCGAAAAGGGAAAAAATCCTTATTGGGATTTGTTTCGCGCTGGAAATTTTAATTATCAGGAAGGGAATAACGAGGCCATTTGGGTAGTTCAATACGATTATACCGCGGGAGTATCCGGAAAAACGGGAACGCGTCCCGAAAACTATGTTGAACGACAATTCCTTTCGCAATATTATCACGTCAACCATCTTATTCCGGAAACTTCAACCCAACTTTACGGGGACGGAGCCATCTATTTTTATGATAAGGACGGGAAAGCCATAACAAGCGGCAGCGGTAACGACTCAACCGGGCAAACATGGCTGATTTTGCGTCCCACCAATTATTTCTTGTATGATGTTTGGAAAAATAAAGGAACGGATTACAGAGGTTCGGAAGTAATGATTCAACGAAATCTGCAACAAGCGGGAGGACGACTATGGAAAGACGTATTTGCCGAAGTAAAAGCGAGTTCGAATGCGCAATATATGACGGCAAACGATACTTGCCAAGGCGTATTTCCTCGAATTTGGAAGTTTTCCACGGATAAACATATTAACGGGGCGCCCAATTTATATGACGGAGATTGGTATATGATGCGTTTGTCCGAAACATATTTATTGAGGGCCGAAGCTTACATGAAATCCGGAGATAAGGCAAGTGCAATGGCAGACATTAATACGGTGAGAGATCGTGCCACAGCTCCGTTGCTGACTGACCAAAATGATGTTACCATGGATTATATTTTGGATGAACGGGCAAGAGAGCTGTTTGGAGAAGAAGCTCGTTTGATCACATTGACGCGTCTTTCGACAAAAGAGAGTCCCTTGTTGGTAGAACGAGTTCGGAAATACGGATGGACTTTTCCCAACCTTCCCACCGGTCCGAGACAGCCAAATATTGCCAATCATCAATGGATATATCCCATCCCGGTATCTTTGATAGAGGCCAACAGTGGCGCAGTTTTTGAACAAAATGAAGGGTATTAATTATATGTTATAATACGCTCTTTTGACAATCAAAATGATAAATGTATTACAGTATTTGATTTTGTGGTAATAATTCACGGTTGTTTGTAATAATCGGCGCGTATTTATCGCAAATACGCGCCGATTTTATACAATAAGACTCGGTAAATTTATGATTTGATAATTCGATTGAATTATTTTTCGATCGGTGAGACAAATGTTATTTTTTGTTAAAAGTAAAAAACATGTTAGGGTTTACCGGTATTTTATCCGTAGTTTTGTAGTTGAAACACCGGTTTTAATCGGCATAATTGTTCGGAATCTGTTTCGAACAATTTCTGTAAAAAACGGAGAAAAAACATTAATTTAAATTTAAATAGAAACAATGATGAAAGCAAGATTTTTGACACTTGTGTTTTTATTGGCTTGTTCCGCTTCCGTGTGGGCACAAAGGGAGCCGGATCGTGACCGAAGTAAAGACTTTAACGCGTCGCTTTTCGGGATCAAATCGGACGGAATAACGCTCAATACGCGATCCATACAAAAGGCTATTGATCATATTCACGAAAAAGGCGGCGGTACGTTGGTATTTTACGTGGGGCGTTATTTGACCGGGACGATCAATCTCAAATCCAATGTCAATATTCGTTTGCAGGGAGGAGCCGCATTTATGGCTTCTACTTCTCCTTACGATTATGATTATGTCGACGGGAATTCCGCTTTGATTATCGCCAAGGATGTGCAAAACGTGAGTGTTACGGGCAGGGGCTTGATTGAAGGACAAGGAGCTGTTTTGACTCCCGCCATCGAACAACAGGCAAAAAAAGGAAATTTGCCTGCCGCACAAGCATCTTTTCGTCCCGCATTGATTTACATGACCGGTTGCACCGGGGTTACCATGGACGATCTTCAATTTTACAACGCTTCGGGACCGGTACAAATTTACAAGGGATGCAAAGATATCAATATCAAAAACATCACCATCGAAAGCAACCAATCTGCCAATAATAAAGGTATCGTACTCGACGGATGTTCCAATGTAAACCTTACCGATTCGCGTATCGATACGTCGTCTGCCGAATTATTTTTGACGGGAGCTGCTTCCAACGGCGTGAATTCGCAAAACAACAGAACGTCTGCGGGTAAAAATGTTCAACCGACGAAATAAATAGCCGATTATCATGAAAATAAAGCTTTTATGTTTCTCATTTTGCCTGTTTTGCTGTGCGCAATTATGGGCAAAAGATTATGATATTTCGGAATTCGGCGCCAAAGCCGACGGCATCACCGTTAACACGAAAGCCATTCAGAGAGCAATCGATTTCGTTCACGAGAAAGGCGGCGGACGTTTGGTGTTTTCGGCGGGTCGTTACGTGTCCGGCAGCATCCACCTTAAATCCAACGTAACACTGCATATCGAAAGCGGATCCGTGTTGTTGGGCTCAACCAACCCGTTGGATTATGATATGAAAATCTATACGGCATTTGTTTTTGCTTACAATCAGAACAATGTCGGTATCACGGGAAAAGGGTTGATCGATTGCCGCGGACGACAAGTTGCTTACAATTTGGTCGATTTGATTCATCGGGGCATCGTAAAAGATCAATTGGGTTCCGACCGTCCTTGGGAAGCCATCCGACCGATGATCATTAATTTTCGCGAATGTACCAATGTCCTTATCGAGGATATCAGCTTGACCAATTCGGGAAGTTGGGTACAAACGTACGATCAATGCAAAGGTTTGAAAATAAATAGAATTCATGTACAAAGCAATGCATACTGGAATAATGACGGATTGGATGTTGTGGATTGCGAAAACACGACGGTCACCAATTCTTTTTTCGATTCGTCGGATGATGCCATTTGCCTTAAGTCGCATGATCCCAATGCTATGTGCAAAAACATTTTGATTCGAAACAATGTGGCACGTTCGGGCGCCAGCGGCATCAAATTCGGAACCGTATCTCGCGGCGGTTTTGTCGATATCAAAATACATAACAATAAAGTTTACGATACGTATCGTTCGGCAATTACCATTGGGGATGTTGACGGTGCGGTTGTCGAAAATATCGACGTGGATACGCTTCAAGCCATTAATACCGGTAATGTCATCTATTTGCGCATAGCCGATCGTTGGAGCGAAGGAAAGAAAGCTTCCATGAAAAACGTAACCATTTCCAACGTTTACGCGGAAGTACCAGCGGGAAAACCCGACAAAGGATATGATTACGAAGGCCCGATTCACGATTTGCCCCGTAACGTTTCTCCGGCAAGTTTTGTCGGATTGTCCGATAACCTTATCGACGGCGTGAAATTGAAAAACATCACCATCGTATATCCCGGCGGCGGAAATCCGTATTATGCCAAGGTGGGGACTACGCCCGAAGAATTGGCAAAAATTCCCGAAATGCGCGGTAATTATCCCGAATTTTCACAATTCAAGGAGCTTCCTGCATGGGCTTTTTACGTTCGTCATGCCAAAAACGTATCGTTTGAAAATGTCAAACTGATTGCGGAAAAACCGGACTACCGTCCCGCCATAGTGTTGGATGACGCACATAACGTATCGTTTAAACAGGTTACCTATACGGAACCCGATGCGGGGAAGAAAAAACAAATGGTTTCGAACAAGTCGACGGATGTAGCCGTAAAATAAATACCGAGGGTTTGAAATGATGAACAGAAGAGATTTTCTTATTCGCGGGACCATGGCGACGGCCGGATGCATGGCCGTATCGTCTTCATCCGTGTTGGCGGCTCAAGCGGCTAAATCGGGTGATTTGAAACTTGACAATGACCTTTATGCTCAATTCCAAAATCCCGATTCCCGATACAAACCTTACGTAAGGTGGTGGTGGAACGGCGATAAAGTGGAAGCCGGAGAATTGGTGCGCGAATTGCGCGTGCTCAAAGAAGCAGGCATCGGAGGCGTGGAAATTAATCCGGTGGAATTTCCCGCTGCCGAAAGCGATATGGGCATCCGGTCTTTGGAATGGCTCAGCGATGAATGGATTGATATGTTGCAGGTTACTTTTGACGAAGCCAAAAAGTTGGGTATCGTTTGTGACTTGATCGTCGGTTCGGGTTGGCCGTTCGGTGCGGAATACCTTAAAGGCGATGAACGCGGACAGATCATGATTATCGGAGCGCGGAAGCTCACCGGCCCCATCGATTCGCTTGAAGTGTCGAAATTTGCTTTATTGAAAGAAGCCGATCCGAAAATCAGCAATGCTTATCCCGGACGTACCCTTCACTTAATTTCGCTTAAATTGGTTCCCGATCCGATCAATGGTACGGATCAAATTGTCGATCTTTCCGACAAAATCGGACAAGATGTGGTCACAATCGATATTCCCGAAGGCAAGCACGTTCTTTATGCGCTTGTTCGAATAGATTCGTTCGGAGGCGTTATTTGCGGCGCTCCGGGAGCATCGGGCCCCACCTTGAACCATCTGAATAAACCGGCTGTCGAGAAATATCTGAATCACATGTCGGATACCATTCAGAAAAAAACGGGACCGTTATCGAATCATCTTCGGGCATTTTTCACGGACTCCATGGAGTTGGAAGGCGCCAATTGGACAAAAGATATGGCGGAAGCATTCCAAAAACGCAACGGATACGATATCATGCCTTTTCTGGGTTTTACCATGTTTAAAATCGAAGGCATGGGGAACGTGGTGGACTATAATTACGGTGCCGATATGGGACCGGAATTTAAGGACATGATCGATCGGATGCGTTACGATATGGAAGTGACCAAAGCCGAAATGTTCCGAGATCGATTCAACAAGACTTTTGTCGATTGGTGTAAAAAGCTGAATGTCAAATCGCGTGCACAGACATACGGTCGCGGGTTCTTCCCGTTGGAAACAAGCATGATGTACGACATTCCCGAAGGTGAATCGTGGACAACCAATTGGTTGCAACATCGGGTTGGCGAAGAAATGTCCAATGAAGAATATCGTGCCGGACGTGCTTACACCATGATCAATAAATATATTTCTTCGGGGGCTCATTTGACCGGAAAACGTTTGATTACCGCAGAAGAGATGACCAATACTTATCGGGTATTCAATGCCACGTTGGAGTTCTTGAAAATAGGTTGCGATCAAAATGCCATTGCGGGCATTACGCATTCCATATTCCACGGGTTCAGTTATTCTCCGCCCGAAGCTCCGTTCCCGGGTTGGGTACGTTACGGAACATTCCATAACGAGCGAAATAACTGGTGGCCTTATGCCGGTTATTTCTACAAGTACAGAGCTCGCGTGTCTGCTTTATTGCAAAATGCCGACATGTATGCCGATATTGCCATTCTGCCTCCCGTTGCCGATATGTGGACAGCCATCGGAATGCAGAACGAGCCATTCCCGTCGACGATCAATGTTCCTTATCAAACGCTTTTGTGGGAAGCGATGAATAAAACCGGTAACGGTACCGATTATGTTTCGGAACCGGTGATTCGCGATTGCAAAGTAAACAAAGGACGTTTATGGTACGGCAAAAGAAGCTATTCTTCTCTTTTCCTCATCGAAGTGGAAAGCATGGAACCGTCAACATTGGATAAATTAATCGAATTTGTTTCTTCGGGAGGCAAAGTATTCTGTATCGAAAAATATCCGCATAAATCGTTGGGTTGGAACAACTACAAAGAACGCGACCGTCAGATAACGGCCAAAATCGATAAATTGAAGACTTTTCCCGACAGGTTTATCTTGTTGCAAAAGCCGGCAAACAACGATTTTGTGGCATGGTATCCCGCCATACAAAAGAAATATGGTCTTACGCCATTCGTTTCTGTTGCTGTTGCCAATCCGTTTGTAATGATTAATCGTTACATAAGAGACGATAAATCCGAAATGTTCTTCTTCATTAATTCGCATCTGCATCAATCGCATCAAACCAAGATTGCTTTTGCAAAAGACGTTATTGCGGGTAAGAACGCTTGGGTATGGGATTTGGATAAAGGAGAACGTTTCCGCATTGATTTGAATGCCGGAAACGAATTCGATCTGTATCTCGGCCCGGCCGACTCACGCGTGATTGTTTTCGATAAGGAAGAAAAAGGACCGAAATGGAATCCGATACCCGTTGCCGGCAAAAACAAACAAACGTTGGACGGCGCATGGGATGTCGAATTCCGTCACAGTCTCGAAAAAACGGTAAAGAACGCTCGGATGGATAAGCTGGATGACCTTAAAGAAACCGAATACGTCAACTTTACGGGAACGGCCGTTTATCGGAAGAAATTTAATGTTCGCGACACCAAAAATACGATACTCAATTTGGGTAAAGTGTATGGGGTGTCGGAAGTGAAAGTCAACGGAAAAGATTGCGGCGTAACATGGTACGGCAATCGACTCTATGATATTTCCGATAAGTTACGTTCCGGCGAAAATGAAGTGGAAGTGTATGTAACCACTACCATGGGGAATTACATGAAAACACTTAAAGACAATAAAACCGCTCAAATGTGGGTGAATCAAAAGAGAGGTACGCAGCCGATACAATCGATGGGACTTGCGGGGCCGGTAACTATTTATGAATCTTAAAAATTATAATAATAAAAAAAATGAAAAAGTATTTAATTCTATTTCTTTTGACGGCGATATGTTTTGCACCCGTAAAGGCGCAAAACCAAGAAGGCAAAGAATATAAAGCCTCTCTGTTCGGCATCGAATCGAACGGGACGACGCTTAATACGCGTTCCATACAAAAGGCGATTGATTATATTCACGAAAACGGCGGGGGAACTCTTGTTTTCGATGTCGGACGTTATCGCACGGGATCCATCCAACTTAAATCCAATGTGACCATATTTCTGCGTGACGGCGCCGTTTTGTTGGGATCGACCAACCCGTATGATTATGACGCATGCGAAGGTTGGTTGGCGCTTGTTTATGCCAAAGGAGCCGAAAATATCGGTCTCATCGGACGTGGTGTTGTTGACGGACAAGGTCGCGAAACGGCATATAAATTCGTTGATCAAATCCAAAAAGGTTTGATCAAGGATGATCTCGGACTCGATCGCCCGACCGCTCGCCCCACTTTATTGTACCTGCGCGAATGTAAAGACGTGACCGTAACGGAAGTCTTTTTCAAAAATTCCGCTTTTTGGACAACGATTTTTGATCAATGCAAAAATTTGAGCATCGATAAAATTACCGTTGACAGTAAGAATTATTGGAACAATGACGGTGTGGATATCGTGGATTGCGATGGTGTAAAAATGACCAATTCGTACATTGATGCATCGGACGATGCCATTTGTTTCAAATCGCACGATCCGAACGCCATGTGTCAAAACATCGAGATTCGCAACTGTACTGCTCGTTCAAGCGCCAGTGGTGTTAAGTTCGGTACGGTTTCACGCGGCGGATTTAAGAATATCCATCTTCACAACATCAAAGTATTCGACACGTTTCGCTCGGCATTTACCGTACAAGCGGTAGATGGTGCGCAAGTAGAAAATGTTACCATCGACAGCCTCTTCTCCTATAACACCGGAAATGTGATATACTTACGTATCGGTGATCGTTGGAGTGAAGGAAAACCCGCTTACATGAAAAACATATCGATATCCAATGTTTATGCTGAAATACCGGCGGGTAAACCCGATGCCGGTTACGAGTACGAAGGCCCCGTGAAATTTCCTCCTCGGAATATTTCTCCTTGCGGCATTGTCGGGATGAAAGATAATGATATTGTTGACGTTAAATTGAAAAACGTTACCATTGTTTATCCCGGTGGCGGAAATCCCAATGTGGCGAAAGCGGGAGCCACTCCGGCCGATTTGGATGCCATCCCCGAAATGGAGAAATCATATCCCGAATTTTCGCAATTCAACGAATTACCCGCTTGGGGTTTCTTCATTCGTCACGCCAAAGGAGTTGTTTTCGACAATGTGACATTAACAGCCCAAAAGTCCGATTATCGTCCGGCAATCGTATTGGTTGATGTGAAGGACAGTAATTTCAAGAAAACGAAAATCAACGAACCCGGAAAGAAAAAAGATCAATATGTGATCTACAAATCAACCGGAATCAAGAAGTAAGGTTAAAAACCTTTTCGATGAAAATTACCCCTCGCAATTTCATTTGCAAGGGGTAATTTTATTTTATTCGATAAAAGAAATAATCAAATTCGAAAAATATGAAGTTTTTTGTTTTTATTTTATCGTTTTCGGGAATGATGTTGTTTTCTTGCGGAAACCGTCAAGAAGCAAATAGTTCGTCTGAAGTTTCTTTTCCGGAAACGATCACATGCGAAGGGAAATATCCAAATCATTTGCAAGGAATATGTACGAACGGGAAAGATGTGATTTATTGGTCGTTTACCGATATGCTTGTTAAAACGGATTTTAAAGGAAATACAATTAAACAAATCGCCGTCGATAACCATCACGGCGATTTGTGTTTCGCGAACGGTCGAATATTCGTTGCCGTTAATCTCAACGAGTTCAATAATCCCGAAGGGCATGCCGATTCGTGGGTGTACGAATACGATTCCGAAACGCTCTCGGAATTGAAAAGGTATCAATTACCGGAAGTTATTTACGGAGCGGGAGCAATCGCATGCGACGGAACTCGTTTTATCGTGGCGGGAGGTTTACCGGAAGGCCGGTCGGAAAATTATTTGTACGAGTACGACATGCAATTCGCATATAAGCGTACTCATGTGTTGCCCGGATATACCTTGATGGGTATTCAAACGATTGCGTACGAAACCGACCGATGGTGGTTCGGATGTTACGGAAATCCTCCCCGGATGCTCACGACAGATGATAATTTCCGGCGTATCGGACAACGGGAGTTTGATTGCGCGTTGGGAATTACGAAATTGTCCTCCGATTATTTTTATATTGCCGGCGGACCGTGTAAAGACGGTTGTATCGGTTTTTTGAGGCTTGCCCGATACGACGAAGAAACGGGAATGCGGTTTGTTCCGGAATCATAGCGTCAAATGCTTCATCATTGACATTTTATTCGTAAATTTGCACGGTTATTCACGTAAAAAATGATCGGATAATGAAGACGGGACGAAATATCAAAGCGGCTATACAAACATTCGGTGTTGTTTTGTTGTTTTT